>JBFWMT010000024.1:0-6431 GCA_050251415.1 Anaerotignaceae bacterium
CACGAAAAAGGGTTTTACTTGCACTGCCAAGTACAATCATGGTGGCGGTCTTTCCACTGCTAACAGGTTTGGTGCTAAATATTTGCCCAATAATCTGGTATAGGTGAGGAAGTACATTTTCCGGGGTTCTTTTGGTTGCCTCAACTACGGTTGCCGAAATCTCCCATAAAAGAATCATCCCAATAATCCAGATCAGCATGGGCAGCCAGCGCTTTGATGTGATCTTTTTCCATCTGCTCATACACTTCCTCCTTCAAAACTATTCCGAACCTTTAATACCAGCTCGTTAAAATGCTGTGTTTCTCTCATTTCAATTTTTCTAGGTCTTGGCAGATCAATATCCACTACTGCCGACAATCTTCCAGGATGAGGAGATAAGACACATACACGGTCTGAAAGGAATACCGCTTCACTTATGTTATGGGTAACGAAAATAATTGTTTTATTTGTTTTCCTCCAAATTTGAAGTAAGTCTTCGTGGAGTTTTTCTTTTGTAAATTCATCTAAAGCTGAAAATGGTTCATCCATCAGTAATATTTCGGGGCGAATGGAAAGCGCCCTTGCAATATTAACTCTCTGCTGCATACCACCACTTAGCTGAGTGGGATAGTGGTCTGCAAATTTTGTAAGCCCTACCATTTCTAACATTTCGGCAGAACGAGCTTCCCTTTCTGCTTTTTTAAATTTCATTGTCTCCAATGGAAGTTCAATATTTTTTCTAACTGTTCGCCAATCAAAAAGCACTGCGCTTTGAAATACAATTCCAAATTTCTGTAACAGTCTTATTTCCCTTGGAAGCATTCCGTCAATATGTATACTGCCATCCGTTGGCTCTAATAAGTCTGCAATCATTCGCAACAATGTGGTTTTACCGCATCCAGATGGTCCTAAAAGAGAAATGAATTCCCCTTTGTAGATGTCAAGATTAACTCCAGTCAGTGCTTTCATGTCGTTCCCATTATTATCTTTAAATGTCATGTCTAAATCCCTGATTTTGATTTCAACACTACGGTCTTCATCTTTTATTTTTTCCATCACTTCACTCATATAATAACCTCCATTTATGCAAGAAAGAGTTTCATTCTATTTTGTACATAAAAAACGACAAGGAACGGAGTTTAATAAAAGCTCCGTTGCCTTGTCGTCTATGTTGCACAGTATAACCTATTCGGTTTTTTCTTTTCAATACGCTGGAGCACAATTAATTTTGTGCTGGAGCACAGTAATGTAAAAATTGATAAACTTTTTCATTACTTCAAATAATATTGCAATAAAAATACCGTTATGTTATTATTACTCAAATATAATATGCATTATTTTTAAGGAAAGAACCTGTTATGTTTTTTCACTTTACCAGTTTTAGGAGGTGTTCATATGGCAATAGAATTACACCGATTAATAAAAGATGTTTCTCATATGGACATTACGCTTTTAGCCGGCGAAAAAGGCATGAATCATTTTGTCAGTTGGGTGCATATGGTGGAAACCAAAGAGGCAACAACATTTCTGGAAGGTGGCGAAATTGCCTTTTCCACTGGCATTGGTTTAAACGAAAGTTTAAGTCTTTTAGAATTGGTGCAAAATGCACACAATAATAGGGCGGCAGGAATTGTAATAAATACGGGTCCTTTTATTGAAACAATTCCCCAAGAGGTGATTGATTTTGGAGATGAAAATAATTTCCCTATATTTTTGGTACCTTGGAAGGTTCATATTGCAGAAATTATGCGGATATTCTGTTATGCAATTACAAAGTCTGACCAAAAAGAATTGGAAACTGCGGCAGCGTTTAAAAATGCAATCTTCTTTTCAAAACAAGAAGAACTTTATGTAGTGCCATTATCCCAACTGGGGTTCCATGTGAACTGGGCATACTATGTTTGTGCTATTAAGGTAGTAACCAGCTCTGGCTACTCGCCTTCAATAAGCCAGTTGGAATCCATATGTGCAAATTTAAATAATTATCTGCTGCACAGGCAATACGATAATATTGCCATATTTTATTATGAAAACCAGATTCTTATTGTACTGGGTGATTATAAGGAAACGGACTTGGGTTCCTTTGTGGAAGATTTGCAAAAATACAGTAAAATTTATTTGTCCAAAACGGAAGAGTATTTTGTTGGTATAGGCAAACGCACTAATAGCATTCGCTGTTTATATAAAAGCTATAATCAGGCAGTTGCCATACAGAAGCTTCATGAGAACCATCAGGTAGCGCCTTCACTTATTTCATATTCCCGTATGGGAATATATAAGCTTTTGATGGGAATTGAGGATAAAGAAGTTTTAACCGAATATTATATGAATACAATTTTGCCATTGCATGAATACGACCAGAAAAGCGGTTCAGACCTAACCCATGTTCTGCGTTGCTATTTGGCACATGATGGAAGTGTAAACGATACTGCTGACGAACTGTACCTTCACCGAAATACTGTGAATTACAAATTAAATAAGGCTGGAGAGATTCTTAATATGAATCTCTCTAGCCTAGATGTGCGTTTGCAGTTGAAGCTGGGATTTATGATTAAAGATATGCTGTAATCTTTTTGGTGCTATTGTTTATTTTAAATGTATAAGAAAAAGGAAGGCGTTTAAGCTAATGGAATTTTTATGCCATTAGCTTTTTATGTTTATCCTTCGGTTCCATTTCTAATATTTCTTCTAAGACCTTTAGGCTCAAGGGACACCTTTTCATTATGCACAAGGCGTGAGATACCTACAGGCTTTATACTTTTATTTCCTGAACAAACTTCGCAATTACATTCTGAAGTATACTCTTCGGGTTCACTGTATGTTGTAATTACTCCTTCAAAATTTCTAAGAATTACCTTGTTTTCAGCGCTTGAAATAAGATAGTTTGGCATAACAGGAATTTTTCCGCCACCACCTGGGGCATCTATTACAAAAGTAGGCACTGCAAAGCCAGAGGTATGGCCCCTAAGCCCTTCTATTATTTCAATACCTTTTGAAACTTTTGTTCTGAAATGCTTTATTCCCATTGAAAGGTCACATTGGTAAATATAATATGGTCTAACTCTTATTTTAACAAGCTCGTGCATTAATTTTTTCATTACATGAAGGCAGTCATTTACACCTCGTAAAAGTACGGTCTGGTTTCCAAGAGGAATTCCCACATTTGCAAGCATTTCACATGCTTTTTTTGATTCTGGGGTAATTTCTTTTGGATGATTAAAATGAGTATTTATCCATATAGGATGATATTTTTTCAGCATGTCTACAAGGGCTGGGGTTATTCTTTGAGGCATAACAACAGGAACCCTCGTACCTATTCTGATGATTTCAACATGGGGTATCCTTCTTAATTTCCTAATAATTTGTTCCAAATTATCATCAGACATCATAAGTGGGTCTCCACCGGATATAAGAACATCCCTTATTACAGGATTTTTAGCAATATAGTCTATTGCTCTATCAATTTGGGACATAGGAAGAGACTGGTCGCTTTGACCTGCAAAACGTCTTCTTGTACAATGCCTACAGTACATGGCACATTTATCAGTAATAAGAAGAAGAACTCTATCTGGATAACGATGTGTAAGCCCAGGAACAGGAGAATCTGCCTCTTCATGCAGTGGATCTTCACAATCACAGCTAGAGGTTTCTAATTCAAAGGAAGTGGGGATTGCCTGCTTTCTTATTGGATCTTCAGAATCATTGGGGTTAATAAGAGAAAGATAATAGGGAGTAATGGCCATTCTTAATGTACCAAGGCATTTTCTTATACCTGTTTCTTCTTCCTCTGTAAGATTCATGTGAACCTTTAAATCGTCAACGGTTTCTACTCTGTTTTGCATTTGCCATATCCAATTATTCCAGTCCTTGGAGCTAACATCTGCAAAAAATCTTCTATTCGTTGTATTTATCTGTTTTAATGTTAATACATTATTCATAGAGAACCTCCTTTTGTTCTAAATCATTTTTTATAAAACAATCCTTTAGAATTGTACGTTTCTGCTGAATTTAAGGAAAACTTAAATAGATTTAAACCAAATGTTCATATCTTCTATTTTTCCACCTATTTGAGTATTTTTTACAAGTATGCCGCCATAACGATATCCGCATTTAGCGAAGGTAGAGTTCATGCCAAATGAGTTTGAGCGGGCTATTGTATATGCAGTATTTATTTCATTCTTTTTCATTTCTTTTTCCATCTGTTCAAGTAAAAAATGTGAAAATTTATATCCCCTATATTCAGGCAGTATTGCAAAGTCAGTCATTTCAACATTTTTGTCTTCTAAACACATTTCGCATGAAGAAAGAGCTATAAGCTGGTCGCCATTCCATATACCAAAGTAAACAACATTATCGTTCATGGTTTCTTTTATATATTCGGGATTAAAAACGGGGAAGGGGTAGGAATCAAAAACCAGGGAATACACTTCGGCCATTTTATTGGCATCAGATGGTTGTGCTTTTCTGAACGTGAATCCATTTGAAAGGGTGCAATCTTCTAATTGAAGTTCTGACGAACTATTTGGATTCTTAGAAGAGGCAACATCTAAGACCTTTTTATTTTGTACACTGTCAACTTGAACACTTCTTTTATCATCTAAGAATTTTGACATAAAGATGCAATCTTCTATATTTTTATAAAAACCCAATACCGTTGCTTCAGCAACATATCCGTTTTCCAAAAAATCTTTGGAGAAAGTTTTTGGGGCCTTTGCAAATATTTTTGTATAACCATAAGTGCAGGCCATAACATCCAATTCAGTTAGAATTTCAGGCATATCTTCGGTTGCAAGGTGCATAAGATAGATTCTATCATTTTCTGTGCCGTGTTGTATTTTAGAGTTACCTAATTTAACTATTGTATCGTACATTACTACCTCCTTACTGAACACAAATTAAACTGACAACTTTATTATAACATTAAGTTGTCTGTTTGTAAATTGTTTATTTCTTACATTTTTCTGTAATTTTTGCAAATTGGCAGTAATTAATTTTATAAAATTGTTATTTAACTCTACCTTGACAGCGTAGACCTTTGTGTTACAATGAAGTCTGTAATAATACAACTTGTTGATGAAAGAGGGATAGCATTGGAGACTATAAGGAATAAAACTCCTAGGTATATTAAAATTGCACTTGATATTGCGAAAAGAATTGACAGTCATGAATTTACAGAGGGCGCGAAGCTAAGAGGGAGATCTACGCTGGCATGTGAGTACAATGTATCTCCAGAAACTATAAGGAGATCCGCTTCCCTTCTTGAGGATATGGACGTTATTAAAGTAAACGAAAAAAGTGGTATCCTTATTAAGTCGTCTGAAAAAGCCCGTGTTTTCATAGAAAAATTCTCGGAAAAAAATGATTTAAATGAGGCAAGATTAACACTTAAAAAATTACGTGCTGAGAAGGTAAATATTGAAAAAAGAATAGATGAAAGTATTGATATACTTCTTGAGTACACTATTGGATTAAAAAAAATTAACCTTAGTTCAAGTTATGAAATATTAGTACCTGAACAAAGCCATATACTTGGGAAAACTACTAATGAGCTACAATTTTGGCATAACACAGGTGCAACTATTACAGCTGTAAAAAGAGGAACTGAATTATTTATTTCGCCGGGACCATATATTAGTTTTTCTGTAGGGGATATTGTATATTTTGTATGTACAGAAGAAAATTTCATCAAGGTTCAAAGTTTTATAAGTAATGAGGAATGATCTAAGGATCATTCCTCATTCTTTTTTAATATCAAGTTACTTTGTATACCAAATACCTAGAGAATTGTGTAATTCTAAGCGCTTATCTTTTGAATTAGTACTGATGCATTAGTATTTATCGCTGTTCCTCCGGCTAAATTTTGAAGTCCAACCGCAGCATCACTTGTGTGGTTTCGTAAAGTTAATACATCACCTGCAGCAGCTGTGATAATTACCATTCCAGGATTAGGCTGCGTACCTGCACCTGATCCGTAGATGGCACCAGAAACGGGACCGCCGTTTTGGAATAGAGTAAATTGATTTGGCTCCACACCGTTTGCATAAAACCAAATTGCGTAGTCACCAGCACTGCCAAGGGTTATTGTGGATGTTCCCGCTAAATGTGCAATGGTACCGACGATAACTCCGTTGGTACTAAATAGTATAGATTCATCTACAGGAACCGTTTGAGCCCCCAAATTGTAGACATAGGCATATTCAGATAACCCGTTTGTACCTACTGGGCCGGTAGCGCCAGTTAAGCCAGTGTCACCAGCAGGGCCGGTAGCGCCAGTTAAGCCAGTGTCGCCAGCAGGGCCGGTAGCGCCAGTAGCACCAGTTAAGCTAGTGTCACCAGCAGGGCCAGTAGCTCCAGTAGCACCAATAGCACCAGCAGGGCCAGTAGCACCGGTAGCCCCAGGTTCACCAATAGCACCAGCAGGGCCGGTAGCGCCAGTAGCACCAGTTAAGCCA
>JBFWMT010000024.1:6531-36479 GCA_050251415.1 Anaerotignaceae bacterium
AGTGTCACCAGCAGGGCCAGTAGCTCCAGTAGCACCAATAGCACCAGCAGGGCCAGTAGCACCGGTAGCCCCAGGTTCACCAATAGCACCAGCAGGGCCGGTAGCGCCAGTAGCACCAGTTAAGCCAGTATCACCAGCAGGGCCAGTGGGGCCAGTATCACCAGCAGGGCCAGTATCACCCGCAGGGCCAGTGGGGCCAGTTTCACCAATAGCACCAGAAGGGCCAATAGCCCCAGTAGCCCCAGTAGCTCCAGTAGCCCCGGTAGCGCCTTGCGGCCCAACACAACAATAACAACAGGATTGGTAGGGATTGGTGGTACAACCTGAATACTGCAAGCAATTTAAATAGTTGTAATTCGAGCAGTTGCCAGCTAAACAATTAGAATATCCATTGCAATTATTAGCATCATTTAATCTTTGGCATTCATTGTAATGCATGAAATAACCTCCTTTAAATTTTTAGCGCAATTCTGCGCTTAATATATAGTATTCAGTCAAAATTGGACTTGTTCACTACTGTAAAAAGAAAAAAATGTAAGATCATTTGTAAAATATAAATTATGATATAAATTTTTGCTGATTTTTACATTGTATTTACACTTTTTTGCTTACTGAATTAACAAAGCAGTGTTATAAATAATAATATTGAAAGTAGAAGAGCAAAAGGGAGGGAATAATTATTACAACTCAAATTTACAATAGCTTGCAAGACATACTTAAAGAAGAAAAAATTAAAACAGTATATCAACCGATTTTTTCACTTTCCGACGGAAGTGTTTATGCATATGAAGCACTTAGCAGAATAGATGTGCCTAAACCTCAGGTTAATATACAGGAATTATTTGATACTGCTGAAAAAGAAAATAAATTATGGGAACTAGAGAAGCTTTGCAGAATAAAGGCATTACAAAATGCAATGGCTAAACCATTAAATACAAAATTATTTTTGAATGTGGACCCCAATATCATTCAAGACTCCGAAATGAAGAAAGGTTTTACTTATGATGCGGTTCAGAAATATGGTCTGAACCCTGAAGAAATTGTTTTTGAAATAACCGAACGAAGCGCAATAAACTCGATGCCTATTTTTACAGCTTCAATTGAACATTACCAAAATCAAAATTACAATATTGCTATTGATGATTTTGGTTCTGGTTATTCTGGGATGAATAGAGTTTGTTCTTTTTCCCCCAACTATATAAAAATTGATATTGAGCTTGTTCGTAACGTAAACACCAATGCAATGAAAAAATCTGCTGTTACTTCTATAGTTCAGTTTTGCAAAGAAGCAAGTATTAGGACAATTGCCGAGGGGATAGAAACTGAGGGAGAGTTAAAGACATTAATTGAAATTGGTGTGGACTACGGGCAAGGATTTTTACTTTGCAGACCCAATGAAAAGTTTTCTTTTCTTTCATCAGAATTAAAAATGGTTATAAAAGCCGCCCGCCAAAAAGCAGATATTGATAGTGGAGTTAATTTATTTGGTGATGTTGAATTGCTTTGCAGTAATAAACACACTGTTTCTTGCAACGATAAAGCGGTAGATGTGTATGAGAAAATAAAGGATGATGAAAGTTTTACTGAAGTAATCATACTTAATGACGATCATACAGTTTATGGAATGATTACTCGCGCTTGCTTAATTCAGAAATTCAGTGGACAATTTGGTTACAATTTAAGTTCAAGGCGGTTAATTGCGGAAATTTCCCATACAGATTTTTTAAGTATTGATTGTAAAATGCCAATAGATGCGGTTGCAAATATTGCAATGAAGAGAAACGTTTCAAGAATTTATGATTCCATTGTTGTAACTAAAAATAATAAGTTTTTGGGCATTGTTACGGTAATGGATTTATTAATTGCCTCCATAAACGTTAGAGTAAAACGAGCAAGTGAAGCCAGCCCTCTTACTGGACTGCCAGGAAATTGGGCGGTGCAAAGTATAATTTTCGACACAATAAAAGCAACTGAGCCTTTTTCGGTTATATATTTAGACCTTGATAATTTTAAGGCATATAATGACGCATATGGCTTTAGTAATGGAGATTTAATGATTACAGCTGTATCAAAAGCAATGAAAGCCAACTGCGATGATAAAGATTTTTTAGGGCACATAGGTGGAGATGATTTTGTAATTATTGCAAAAAGAACAAATGTCGTTTCACTTTGTGAAGAAATTATTAAGTCTTTTGAGAGTTACATTAGACCATTATATTTGCCTGACGATTGGGAGCGTGGATACATTGTTTCAAAAAACAGAAATGGTTTTGTGGAAAATTTCCCTATTACAACCCTGTCAATAGCTGTTATTTCAAATAAAAACGGTGAATATCAGTCTGTGGAACAATTGTCCAAAACAATTGCACTAACAAAGAAAAAATGCAAGTTAAAATTGGGGAATGCCATTGAAGTTGCTGACAGTCCACTTATGTAACGAAAGCAAGACTGAAATTAAAATACCATTTTCGTGGTGGTAAAAGTAAAGACATCAAGATATTTTCGTCTTGATGTCTATATTTTTGGTGTTTTATTTGTTGATATAGCAAATAACCTAAAACAAGGTCTTAATGTCTATGCTTTTTGGCAAGCATTATTTTATAAAGATTTTGAATTGAACTATTAGGGGTAGTTCCAAGTTCAAGAAGGAGTAGTTTCTCTAAAGTTGTGTAATGCTCCATAAAAGATGAATACTCTTTTTTATTTAAATAAATTTTCAAAAGAAGTTCATGTAATTTTTCATTTAGATTATCAATACTAATTAATTTAGTTAGTATTTTTTTTGCTGCTTCATAATTAAAAATTAAAAAATAATAATGAGATAAAGCAAGCGATGCAGTTTCAAATTGTTGGCGATACAAGGTGCTTTCAGAAAAAGACCATAAGTAGTCATTATTATTAAGGTAGTCCCCTTTATAAAGGGAAACTAACCTTTCATAATTAGCGGCTGACATATCATCAACACTATCAAAAGGAAGGAATGTACTGTTTAAAATTTTTTTGAATTCTATTACATCAGAATAATATGTTGGTAATTCATAAAAATAGTAACCATTGATGGAATCAATCTTTATTTCAACGCCTGCGGAACATAAATCTTTTTTCATGTAATATAGTGTTGTATGAAAATACGTGGTGGCTTTATTTGGTGGCGTATTGGGCCACAAGGTATCACATATTTCACCTTTAGATACTTTTTTATTATTTTTGTGTAAAATGAATGCAAAAAGTTCTTTGGTTTTTCTTGTACGCCATTTTATACGACTTTTTTGATTAACACCAAACACTGTGAACTTATCAAAGAAATAAACCCTTAACATAGTAACTATTGAATCAAAATTTTGTTTCGTATGCTCAATTTCAGCAAAAGTTTCTTTTAATTTTTTTAACAATTCTTTTTCATACTGTTTTCGCTGTGTTATATCTCTGGATACACCAACGATTTCCACAGCATTGGTTTTCTTATTAAAAGCTAATCGTGTGGAAATTTCCATGGTTTTTATTGAACCGTCCTTGCAGTACTGCTCATATTCGCTAATATTATTTACAACTTCATAGCTTCTATCCCCAGAAAGAAACCTTGAATATCTGAAGCTTTCACGGGCTTTTAAACGAGATGCTGGGGTAAGGGTGTCATCTAATTTTTCTCTCATAGCTTCCTCTACGGTAAAACCTCGCAATTGAAAAATAGATTGACTTATGTACTTAAAGCATTTATTTGTAAAATCATATACCCACACACATTCTATAGCATTTTCAACTAATGATTTGTAATAGGCACAAGAATAATTATTGTTAATGTTATCATTTTTTTTCTTAGAATAGTTCATATTTACTCACTCCTTAAAATCCCATATTATAAATGTTTAGAAAATGTTTAGAATATTCATATATAATTAAGTATTGATATATATTAGAATTTTTATTAGGAATGTAAAGGGTTCAAAAACAAAGCAAATTGTTAATAGTTCATTTTGTTTTTGAACAATGTGTTTTTTTATGTTTTTTTGTGTCGTATTATGTTGTATTATGGTGAAATGTTTATGTTCCAAGTATAAGACTTATAATTTTTGTGTCAACTATAAAATTTTATCATTAATTAATGATAAAATTCAATTTGAACTAAAGAAAAAGTCTGTAAGAAGGAGGATGGCGATTATTTGACGAAGAATTTATTTAAAAAATATAAAATGAGAAACAATTAAGTTGAAGAATGCTAATACAAATGAAGAACTTTTAACAGTGGATATTAATGAGGGGATGAAGTTATGATTAAGCAATTAAAGATAGGGAAAAAATTGTTTTTACTGGTTACAAGCTTATTACTGTGTCTTGTTGTAGTAGGTAGCAGTTCTTTGGCTCTTATGAAGCAAATGAGTGATTCAACCGATACTATTAGTAAGGAATGGTTGCCAGCCGTAATTGCGTCTGAGGAAATCAATACAATGACATCTGACTACAGAATTTACGAGTTAGCGCATATTATTTCACAAGATAGTGGAAAAATAAAGGAATATGATGAAAAAATTGAAGCAAAACGAAAAGAACTAGAGAGCATGTTTTCTACATATGAGTCTTTAATTACAGGAGAAACTGACCGAAAATTACTAGAAGATGCAAAAATTGAATGGGAACAGTACATTGCAATTAGCGATAAGGTACTAGCGTTTAGCAGAAAAAATCAAACTGAAGATGCAATGGAGCTGATGCTGGGTGAATCCAGAACTTTATTTGATGATGTATCCAGAACTTGTTTGGATATTGCTGAGTTTAATAAAGAAGGCGTGGAACAAGAAAGTAATGAAAGCAATAAATTATTTAGGTTCTCTGTTGTACTTACATTATGTATATTGGCAGTTGCTATAGTAGGCTCTATAATATTGGCTACATATATTGTTAGAATGATTGTAAGACCAATAATGGAAATAAACATTGCAGCAAATGAAATTGCAAAAGGAAACTTGAATGTACAAGTAGAATATGACTCTAAGGACGAGGTAGGACAAATTGCAAGGACATTCACAGATATGAGTTTAGACCTTAAAGCTATAATTCAAGATATTCAGTATGGACTTGGGGAAATGTCGGAAGGAAATTTTGTAGTAGAAACAAATTGTGAAGAAAAATATGTTGGGGAATATGAGTATATTTTGAAGGCTATGCGTGGTATTAACAAAACATTAAATGGAACTCTTTCTAGCATAGGTATAGCAAGCGACCAAGTTGCCAGTGGTTCAGAACAAGTATCAAATGGAGCCCAAGCACTTTCACAAGGGACAACTGAACAGGCAAGTTCTATTGAAGAATTGTCTTCAGCTATAGCAGAAATTTCCGAACAGGTAAAGCAGAATGCAGAAAATGCAAGAATGGCTAATATCAGTGCTTCGGAGGCAGGCGTGGAAATATCTAAAAGTAATGAACAGATGAAAAACATGGTGGATGCTATGGACGAGATTTCTTCAAAGTCATCTGAGATTTCTAAAATTATTAAAGTTATTGAAGATATCGCATTCCAGACAAATATTTTGGCTTTAAATGCAGCAGTTGAAGCGGCAAGAGCTGGAGAGGCAGGAAAAGGATTTGCAGTAGTTGCGGATGAAGTAAGAAACCTTGCCAGCAAATCGGCAGAAGCCGCAAAGGGTACAACAAACCTAATTGAAGAAACCATAGTTGCTGTACAAAATGGCTCTAAGATTGCAGATGCCACAGCAACAGCTTTGGATGAAAGTGCAAAAGTAACGCATCAAGCAGTGACATTAATCGATAAAATTGCAGGGGCATCTAATCAGCAAGCACAGTCTATTTCTCAAGTTAACATTGGTGTAGACCAAATTTCAGCAGTTGTTCAAACAAACAGTGCAACTGCGGAGGAAAGTGCGGCAGCCAGCGAAGAATTATCAGGGCAAGCTCAGATGCTAAAAGAGTTGATTTCAAAATTTAAATTGAGGGAAGAGACATCTTTAACATCTGTTGGAAATACACAGAGGAATTACACTTCCGTAGAAAAAAATACTATGTCTGATAATAAGTATTAAATTTATTAGCATATGAGATGCATTTATTAAATTGAACGCAAGATATTGAGTACCAAAAGCTTGTTAAACCTCCACACTAAGGCAAAATTACCTTAGAGTGGAGGTTTTTATTTTAGGTGATGGTAATAACGATTTATTTTAAAGAAAAATTTCCATAATTATTTAATTTTTGTTGTAAATACAACGTACATAATAATTCCATTAAAGTATAATCTATTTATGAATGAATTGAGGGGATAAAATCTTCAATAATAAAAATAATACTAAAATGTAACTGTATTAAGGAGGCTTACAAAATGATTGAACAGATTTATAAAATATCAACAGGAAATGAAAAAGCAGTTGAAAGAGTAATTATGGATGAAAATATTCACTATATTCATATGGTTTTTAATAAGGACGAAGGACTTCCTGAACATTTTTCAAATTCAAATGTTTATATGACGGTTGTAAGGGGCAAGCTATCCATTGGGCTTAATGAGCAAGAAATAAATGAATACCCTAATGGAACAGTTCTTAAAATTCCAATTAACGTAAAAATGAATGTAAAAAATTTGTCGGATGAGGTGTTGGAACTTATTGTTGTAAAAGCACCTGCACCTGAAAAATAATAAGAAAAATGTTTATTTAGGAGGAAAAATATGGTAAAATATATATGTATCCCTTGTGGATATATTTATGACCCTGAGCAGGGCGACCCTGATAGCGGAATTGCACCAGGAACACCTTTTGAGAACATTCCCGATGATTGGGTATGCCCAATTTGTTCAGTAGGCAAGGATGAGTTTGAACCCGTTAAAGAGTGAAACTATTAAAAGGAGGTTATGAATTATGAGTATGTTCTGTTTTCAGTGCCAAGAAACAGCAAAAGGTACAGGTTGTGAAATTAAAGGTGTTTGTGGAAAAAATGAAGAGGTAGCAAAGTTACAAGATTTACTGATTTATGTTACAAAAGGTATTTCTGATGTAGTTGTTAAAGGTGAAATTGACGTAAAGTCTATTAGCGAAGTAAACCATCAAGTATTAAAAAGCCTTTTTATAACCATTACAAATGCTAATTTTGATGAAGATGCAATTGAAAAACAAATTGTTAAGATGATTGATTTTAGAAATCAGTTGAAAAAACAGGTTTCTGGCATTAAACTTAGCGATGCAGCAGAGTTTGAAGTAAGCGATAGAGCTTCCATGTTGGAAAAGGCAACCAAAGTTGGAGTCCTTTCAACAGAGAATGAAGATGTTCGTTCCCTTAGAGAAATGATTATTTACGGCTTGAAAGGTATGGCAGCATATACACATCATGCCCTTAATATTGGCAAAGAAAATCTTGATATTAATGAATTTATATATAAAGCACTTGCAGCTACATTAGATGATTCTTTATCTGCTGATGATCTTGTTGCCCTTACTTTAAAGACAGGCGAACATGGAGTAAGTGCTATGGCTCTTCTTGATGAAGCAAACACTTCAAAGTATGGTAATCCTGAAATTACAAGCGTTAATATTGGCGTAAGAAAAAATCCTGCAATATTAATTTCAGGACATGACCTTAGAGATTTAGAGCAGTTGCTTGAGCAGACAAAAGGCACAGGCGTAGATGTATATACACATAGCGAAATGCTTCCTGCACATTATTATCCTGCATTTAAAAAATATGATAACTTTGCAGGCAACTATGGTGGTTCATGGTGGCAGCAAGTTACAGAATTTGAAACCTTTAATGGACCAATTCTGTTTACAACAAACTGTATCGTTCCACCAAGAAGTGAAGAAATTAGAGGAAGAATATTTACTTCAGGTGCATCTGGATACCCAGGATGTCCACATATAGTTCCAGATGAAAATGGCAAAAAAGATTTTTCTGCAATTATTGAAATGGCTAAGAAATGCAAACCTCCTGTGGAAATTGAAACAGGTAATATAGTTGGTGGCTTTGCCCATAACCAAGTAATTGCTCTTGCAGATAAAGTGGTTGAAGCAGTTAAATCTGGTGCTATTAAGAAATTCTTTGTAATGGCTGGTTGTGATGGCAGAATGAAATCTCGTGAATACTACACTGCATTTGCAGAGAAGTTACCTAAAGATACAGTTATTCTTACTGCAGGATGTGCAAAGTATCGTTACAATAAGCTGAACCTTGGGGATATTGGTGGTATTCCAAGAGTGCTTGACGCAGGACAGTGTAATGACTCTTATTCACTTGCTGTAATAGCTTTGAAATTAAAAGAAGTATTTGGCCTTGACGATGTGAATGAACTTCCTATTGCATACAATATTGCTTGGTACGAGCAAAAAGCAGTCATCGTTTTACTTGCGTTACTTTCTTTAGGAGTAAAGAATATTCACCTTGGGCCAACATTACCAGGCTTTTTATCTCCTAATGTAGCAAAAGTTCTTGTTGATAAGTTTGGTATAGCAGGAGTTGGAACGGTTGAAGACGATATAAAATTATTCATGGGTGAATGATACCTATAATGTATTTACTACGGTTTTGAAGTTGAATAAAGTATAAATTAAAGAAGTGAAGTCTTGGTAATATATTACTATAGATTTCACTTCTTTTTTATGGATGAAAATTATGGAAATTATTATTGACAAACACAATATGATTAAGTATAATTAAATTGTAATCAATTTAAAATTGTAACGTTTAATTTTTAGGTTGAACTTAAATTAGTGGGAGAAAAAATATGAATGACGAAGCATTAAAATTGAAAAACCAACTTTGTTTTCCTTTATATGCCTGTTCAAGGGAAGTAATAAAAAAGTATAAACCATTATTGGATGATGTTGGACTTACCTATACACAATATATTGCTATGATGGTACTTTGGGAAAAAAAGAGTGTTAACGTGAAATCCTTAGGAGAAGATTTGTACCTTGACTCCGGAACATTAACGCCTTTGCTTAAAAAAATGGAAACACAAGGTTTAGTGACCAGGAAAAGGGCGGTAGAAGATGAACGAAATGTAATAGTAACTATCACGGAGAAAGGTGAAAAACTGAAAGAGAAAGTATCACAAATACCTGTAAAAATGGGGGATTGTATTTCACTTCCACCCGAAGACATAAAATTACTTCATAAACTGATATATAAGGTTCTTGAAAAAATAACGGATTAATTGACCACTGTTTATTAAAGTATAAGGGGGAAAGAAAATGAAAATTGAAGTTAGGTATTATACAAAAACAGGAAATACTAAGAAATTAGCTGATGCTATTGCAGAGGAAGTGGGTGTAGAGGCAATGCCTATTACCATTCCAATATCAACAGAAACGGATATTCTTTTTTTAGGAAGTTCTGTTTATGCGGCAGAAATTGACCCACAGGTAAAAAAATTTATTTCCAGCCTGGATGGAAGGGTTAAAAAAGTTGTTTCCTTTAGCACAGCCGCAATGTATCAGTGTGCATACAGACAAGTTAAAAAACATGTGAAAGCGCAAGGCATTAAAGTGGATGATGAAGAATTTCACTGCCGTGGCCAGTTTAAATTTATGCACAAGGGGAAACCTGACAGTAAAGACATTTCTGCTGTAAAAGAGTTTGCAAAAAGAATAGTGTCAAAGTAACACTTATACATTGCAATAGGCAGTAAGAACCAGAGGAGGATTAGTTTGGAACAACAAGAAAATCGTGAAAAAATGATTTACAAGGCAGGAATTGTTGGAATTGCTGTGAATGCATTGCTTGCTGTGATAAAGCTTATTATAAGCAGTATATCGGGTTCAGTTGCTATAGCCTCAGATGCTATAAATAATATAAGCGATGCGGCATCTTCGGTTATAACAATACTTGGTTCCAAGCTGGCATCAAAAGACCCAGACGATAAACATCCATACGGGCATGGTCGTATTGAGTATATAACAGGTCTTATTATATCTGTAATTGTTATTGTTGTTGGAATAGAGTTTTTAAAGACTTCTGTTTTAGCAATAATAACTCCTAAAGCAGTTAATTTTACTTGGGTTTCCGTTATAATAATGACTATTACTATTTTTGCTAAAATTTTGTTGAGTTTATATAACAAAAAAGAAGGAAGGAAATCTAACTCACCAGCACTTACTGCTTCAGGAGCGGATGCTATGGGGGACGCAGCGGTTACTTCAATAACCGTAATTGCTGCAATTATTTCTCTTTTTACAAAGGTTCGTATAGATGGTTATGCAGGTTTAATTGTTTCTGGATTTATTCTATATTCTGGAATTCAATTGGTTACAGAAATATTTCATGATATTATTGGAAAACGTGGTGACAAAAACCTTGCCAACGAAATTTACACTGAAATAAAGAAGACTCCAATGGTTAAGGGAGCTTATGATTTGGTTTTACACAATTATGGGCCAAATCGTTACCTTGGGTCGGTAAATGTAGAGATTGAGGATACCTATACAGTAAAAGAAGTTACCGAAATTTTAAACCCTGTTCAAGAACACATTATGGATATGTTTGGAATTTATTTTTCATTTGGTATTTATGCTGTAAATACAACGGATGAAAAAATTATTGACAGCAGGAAAAGGGTTTTGGAAATATTAAGGAAATGGCCTGAAATTCTTAATATGCACGCATTTTTTATAAACGAAGAACGAAAAACAATTCGTTTTGATATTATAGTTACATTTAAGTTGAAAAATACAAAGAAACTAAAGGAGGATATTTCAGCAGAAATTGAGCAGGAATTTCCAAATTACAAAGCAAATATTAAAATTGACCATAGGTTTGCATAAATTTAATCATTGGGTAAAATAAAAATTTAAAGGAGGACAATAATTATGGGAATATATGATTATAGTGTAAAAAAGGTTGATGGCAGTGAGGTATCATTAAAAGAGTATGAAGGAAAAGTAATGTTAATAGTTAATACAGCAACTGGCTGTGGGTTTACACCACAGTATGAGGGCTTAGAAAAACTTTATGCCAATTATAAGGATAAGGGACTTGAAATACTAGACTTCCCATGCAATCAGTTTTTAAATCAGGCTCCTGGAACTAATGAAGAAATAGTTAGTTTTTGTAAATTGAAATACGATACAAATTTTGAAACCTTTGCAAAAATTGAAGTGAATGGAGATAATGCAAGCCCGTTGTATCAGTTTTTAAAGCAGGAGAAACCTGAAGAAATAGATAATGGTTTAATGGACGGCTTGCATGAAAAGCTTAAAGGAATTTTTTCAGTGGGAAAAACAGATATACAGTGGAACTTTACAAAATTCCTTGTAGATAGAGAAGGAAATGTAATAAATAGATTTGCACCAACAGTAACCCCTGAAGAACTAGAGGCACATATCGGTAAGCTTATATAATGGTAAAAACCACCATCTGGTATTTTTATGTATCAGATGGTGGATTTGAAATATGACAACACTAGGGTTAAATTACAAAATGACATTTTTGAAAAGAGGGCAGGAATGAAAAGTTTAAAAGTAAAACTAATGGTTATTATTCTTGGGTTAGTTATAATTTCATCTGTATCAACGGGAATAATTTGTTTTGTTGAAGAATTTCAGGTGACTGAAAAAATTATACGAACACAATTTGAAGATAAATTAGGTTCTTCAAATAATATGGTTGAAACATATCTTAATGAGCAATTTGGCTCCTTAAGCATTAACAAAGAGGGTGAATTGGTAGACAAGGATGGAAAGCCTGTAGAGGGCAGATATGAAAACATTGATGAGGTATCTGAACACATGGGTGTTGTTTCTACGCTTTTTGCTAAAACAGGGAGTGATTACACTAGAGTTCTTACAACAATATTAGATGAGCAAGGAAAGAGAGTTGTAGGCACAACTTTAGACGCTACAGGGAAAGTATATGAAGAAATATCCAAAGGAAATGTATATTTTGGAGAGGCAGATATCCTTGGGAAAAAATACATAACCAGGTATGAACCAATTTTTGATTCTAGCAACCAAATAATCGGCCTCTACTTTGTTGGCGTACCCATTGAAAATGTTACTGCGATTTTGGAGGAAGGAAAATTATCTACAATAAAATCCGTAGCATTCTTAAGCTTTATTACTTTATTATTAGCCTTGGCAGCAAGTTATTTTGCCGCAGCCTCTATTACAAAACCAATTAGAAAGATTACCGATGCGGCAGAGGAAATTGCAGGTGGCAATTTTGATGTAGAACTAAACATTAAATCCACTGATGAGGTAGGGCATTTGGCAAAGGCATTTAATCTCACGGTGGACAGGCTGGTAAATTATCAGGGTTATATTGATGAAATATCTAACGCATTAATGCTTCTTTCTAAAGGAGATTTAATGGTTGAGCTAAAAAGAGACTATGTCGGTCAATTCCAAAAGATAAAAGATAATATGGAAGCCTTTATACAAAACATGAATCATATATTTTTGCAGATTAACCAAGCCTCACATCAGGTGGCAAGTGGCTCAGAACAAGTTTCCAGTGGTGCACAGGCACTTTCTCAAGGTGCAACCCAGCAGGCTAGTTCTATAGAGGAACTTGCGGCAACCATAAATGAAATTTCTACACAAATTAAATATAATGCAGAAAATGCAAAATTGGCAAATAACAGTGCGGAATTGGCAGAAAAAGAAATATTCAGCAGTAACGCACAAATGAAAAATATGGTTCAGGCTATGGAACAAATTAATTCTAAATCCGCTGAAATTTCTAAAATCATTAAGGTTATTGAAGATATTGCATTCCAGACCAATATTCTTGCTTTAAACGCTGCAGTTGAGGCAGCCAGGGCTGGTGCCGCAGGAAAAGGTTTTGCAGTTGTTGCTGATGAAGTAAGAAACCTTGCAAGTAAGTCAGCCCAAGCTGCACAAAGTACAACAAAACTAATTGAGGAAACCCTTGTTGCAGTAGAAAAAGGTTCCCAAATTGCAGATAATACAGCAATGTCGTTGGAAGAAAGTGCAAAGGTAACTCGTGAAGCTGTGGAGTTAATAGACAAAATTGCAGAGGCTTCTAATGAGCAGGCGTTATCTGTTGAGCAAGTAACCCAGGGGGTAGAACAAATTTCAGCGGTTGTTCAAAATAATGCGGCCACGGCAGAAGAAAGTGCGGCAGCAAGTGAAGAACTTTGGGGGCAGTCAAATATTTTAAAAGAACTTGTATCTAAGTTTAAGTTAAAAAATGATGATGATTTCCAGTATTAATTCCTTTTAATGAAATTAATATAAGAGCAAAACATTACCCAATTATCAAGGGAAAAACTGATTACACTAAACCGGTTTTTCCACAGCTAAAATTACGGCTGGATAATTGGGTATTTTTTATTGTAAACAGATATCTTTGATACTGTAAGAGGAAATGAATAAAATAAGTTGGTTTAAATTAGACGTAATTTGTATTTTTATATTGAAAAAGTTAAGAAAGTATGGTAATTTAGTTTAGCTGGAATGAAATACAAATGGTTTCGTGAGAAATACAAACATAACCTATGTATACATACAAGCACTCTGGAGAGTTCCACAGATGGACGCCGAAGGTGTAATGCGTTTTGGGGTAAAACGCAAATCTCTCAGGCACAAGGACAGAGCGTAAATTAAATTACGTTGTCTTTTCTCTGGAGCCGTTGGTGCAAAGCACTGCGGCTTATTATATTGTTCCCAAACAGGAAAGGATGAAGAAAATGTTTCAACAGATTAACGATTTGATTATTGTAATTGATAATGCGGTATGGGGGTTGCCTCTTATTGTATTCATTCTTGCAGTAGGTATTATGCTTACCGTAAGGCTTGGGCTTTTACAGGTGATTCACCTACCAAAAGCACTTAAATTTATGTTTCAAAACGAGGAAGACGGCGTTGGCGAGGTAACAAGCTTTGGTGCGCTTTGTACTGCACTTTCAGCAACAATCGGTACAGGTAACATTGTAGGTGTTGCTACTGCAGTTTGTGCAGGCGGACCAGGTGCACTTTTTTGGATGGTTGTAGCAGCCTTTTTTGGTATGGCTACAAAGTACGCTGAGGGTGTACTTGCTGTTAAATACCGTGTTGTAGACGAAACAGGCCATGCACTTGGCGGGCCCTTCTATTACATAGAAAGAGGTATGGGGAAAAAATGGTCTTGGCTTGCAAAGATGTTTGCATTCTTTGGTTTATGCGTTGGTCTTATGGGCATTGGTACTTTTACACAGGTAAATGGTATCGCATCAGCTGTTAAAAACTTTTTTGACCCACAGTCAGTAGCAACAATAAGCGTGCTTGGTACAGACTATTCATGGGCAGTTGTTATTACAGGTATAATTGTTACAGTTTGTACTGCACTTGTTGTAATTGGAGGAATTAAAAGAATTGCAAATGTATCTCAGGTAATAGTACCTTTTATGGCAGTTATCTACATGATTTCTTGTGTTATTCTTCTTGTAACAAATGCGGCGGCTATTCCAGCGGCTGTTGCGCAGATTGTTAAGGGAGCATTTAACCCATCAGCTGTCACAGGCGGTATTGTTGGAACAATGGCAATTGCTATGCAAAAGGGTATTGCCCGTGGTATTTTCTCAAACGAGGCAGGTCTTGGCTCTGCACCTATTGCGGCGGCGGCGGCACAAACCAAAGAGCCAGTTCGTCAGGGACTTGTATCAATGACAGGCACATTTATTGATACCATTGTAATTTGCACAATGACAGGACTTTCAATTGTAATTACAGGGGCGTGGCAGGTAGAAGGTCTTAAAGGTGTTGAAGTTACCACCTATGCTTTCCAGCAGGGCTTACCTTTTTCATCTGGCATATCCTCCTTCATACTTATGGCATGTCTTGTGTTCTTTGCTTTTACAACAATTTTGGGCTGGGATTATTATTCTGAAAGATGCCTTGAGTACCTTTCAAAAGGGAAAAAAACAGCGATACCCGCTTTCAGATGGTTATACATATTATGCGTATTCATAGGGCCATACATGACAGTAGAAGCTGTTTGGAATATCGCTGACATATTTAACGGTTTGATGGCTTTCCCTAACCTTATAGCTATTATTGTTTTAAGTGGTGTGGTTTCAAAAGAAACAAAAGATTATTTTGCAAGACATAAGAAAATTTAATATGATGTTAAAAAGACTTTTGCCTAAATTTATATTGGGTGAAAGTCTTTTTTTTATACAAAATTTGTAATACCAATTGGAATTATTATGTTATAATAAAGGTTAGGTTTTATTGTTAGGAGAGAGAAAAATGGATGAAAAAAATATTGCCGATATAAAGCGAAAGCTGGATACAATTGCAAAAGACATTTTAAGCCTTACAAAAAGCAGGCTTTTCATTAATTTTCGTTTTCTGGATACGGCAATCGGTAGGTTGGATACAGTGAATGATGACCTTATTTTTCAGCTTGCCACCAATGGAGAGAGACTTTATTTTTGCTCCCAGTGGGTGCTGGAAACTTACCGCAACGAGCCGCAGAAACTAAGCCGTGCATATCTTCATGGGGTGTTGCACTGCATTTTTCGCCATCCATTTGTTTCACCAAAGTTAAATCAGGATTACTGGAATTTGGCGGCAGACATTGCGGTGGAAAACATACTTACAGAAATGAATTCTGCACAGATAAGCTGTAGTGGTGTGCAGTATCAACAGCAAATTTTAACCTTCATGCGCAAAGATGTAAAACCACTTACTGCAGAGAAAATATATAAATATCTTTTAGAAAAAAATTACGGTGAGGAAGAAATAGAGAAGCTGAAGGAATATTTTTACAGAGATAATCATGGGCTTTGGTGGCCTGAGGACGACGAGAAGCCTGAAGGTGACAATGGGGACAACGGCGCTGAACAAGCAATTGACCTTGAAAGCTTGATGAAAGAGTGGGAGGAAATAAGCAAGAAACTGGGCGTGGATTTGGATACACTTTCTAAGGAAAGTGACAAAAGTGAATCTCTTACCCAATGCCTTGAAGAGCTTAACCGTGACCGTTACGATTATAAGGAATTTCTGCGAAAATTCTCTGTGCGTGGTGAGGATATGCTTATAAACGATGAGGAGTTTGACTATGTATATTATACCTACGGCTTAAGCCATTATGGGAATATGCCCTTGGTTGAGCCATTGGAATATAAGGATACTCAAAAAATCTGCGATTTTGTAATAGCCATTGATACTTCGGGAAGTGTAAAGGGTGCAATGGTACAAAGATTTTTGGACAAGACCTATTCGATTTTAATGCAACAAGAAAGCTTCTTTAAGAAAATAAATTTACGCATAATTCAGTGCGATGATGCTTTGCAAGAGGAAGTAACCATAACCTGCAAAGAAGATTTTGACAGCTACATGAAAACCATGAGGATAAAAGGATTTGGTGGAACAGATTTTAGACCTGTATTTAACAGAGTTGAGGAACTTGTGAAAGCCAAAGAATTTAAAAATCTTAAAGGCGTAATTTACTTTACAGATGGGTATGGCACTTATCCTGAAAGAAAGCCAAGTTTTAATTCGGCGTTTATATATTTGGGCTACAATCCAGAAAGACCACCTACGCCTGTGTGGGCAATAAAGCTTATTATGGACGAAAATGAACTTGCGGAGGACATAAAATGAATATAAAACAAGCAAAAACAGAAGTTGAAAATTCGGTAAAGGCATACCTTTTAAAAGATCAATTCGGAGAATACCGTGTGGACTTGGTGCATCAGCGTCCGCTTTTTATTATAGGCGCACCAGGGATAGGCAAAACTGCAATTATGGAGCAAATAGCGCTGGAGCTAAACATTGGTCTTGTGGCTTATTCAATGACCCATCACACACGCCAAAGCGCAATAGGTTTGCCGCTTATCGAAAAAAAGGTGTATGACGGAAATGAGTATTCTGTATCAGAATACACTATGAGTGAGATTGTATCTTCAATATATAATTACATTGAAGATACTGGACTAAAAGAGGGCATTTTGTTTTTGGATGAAATAAACTGTGTTTCCGAAACTCTTTCACCTGCAATGTTACAATTTTTACAGTACAAAACTTTCGGCAATCACCCTATACCAAAGGGCTGGATTGTTGTTACAGCGGGAAATCCACCAGAGTTTAATAAATCGGTTAGAGAGTTTGACGTTGTAACCTTAGACCGTGTTAAAAAAATAGATGTAGAGCCAGAATTTAATGTGTGGAAGGAATATGCTGTTAAAAATGGTATACATTCAGCAATTATAACCTATTTGGAAATAAAAAGAAATCACTTTTACACAGTTGAATCTACCATAGACGGCAAGGCTTTTGTAACCGCAAGAGGTTGGGAGGACTTATCCCAAATGCTTCAGCTTTACGAGGAGTTGGGTATAAAAATAGACGAAAATCTTTGCGTACAGTATCTTCAGCAAAAAAATATAGCAAAAGATTTTTCAGTTTATTATGACTTGTTCAATAAATATAAATCCGATTACAAGGTGCTGGACATTTTAGACGGGAAATATGGCGAAGACGTTAAGCAGAGGGCTATAGAGGCTAAATTTGATGAGCGTATAACCCTTATGGGTTTGCTTATGGATACCGTTGTGGACTATATGAAGGACTGCTTAGCAACGGAAGGTTATATTGCAGTGCTTTACGAGGTGCTTAAGGGCATTAAGGCAGACTGCAACAACAAAGATGATGAAAGAAATATTACTGAAATTCTTACAAATTTTGTTGAATTACGAAAACACGATTTTGAGAAAAAGCATAACAAGGGCTTATTAAGCCGTGAAAAAGAAACTATTTTGCGTACTGTTATTGCAACCATTGAAAATTATTTGCTTACATTAACACAAAAAGATATAACCGACAAAAAGAAAGGTTTTGCCTACATCAAAAAACAGTTCGAAAAAATTGTTAGCGATATGGAAAATGATGTGGAGCAGACAAAAGTACGCTTGGAAAATATGTTTACCTTTGTGGAGGATACCTTTGGCAAGGAGCAGGAAATGCTTTTAGTTGTAACTGAACTTACGGCAAATTATTACAGTGCAAAATTCATTGGAAAATATGGTGCAGACAAGTATTTTGAGAACAACAAGGAGTTGCTTTTTTACGAAAGACAACAGGATATTATGAAGGAGCTTAGTCTTTTAGACGGGATGATGTTATGATGTTTAGCTACACAATTGAAAACAATGCAGTAACCTTAACAGGGTTAACGGAAGAGAGGTTGGTTGTGGAAATACCCTCTGAAATTAATGGACATCCTGTGGTTAAAATTGATAGAAGTGCATTTTTCGGAAAAACCGGAATTACAAATGTGATTATAGCAGAGGGCATAAAAGAAATTTCGAATTATGCTTTTTCCAAATGTGAAAGTTTGCGTGAAATTATTTTACCTCAAAGCCTTGAAAAAATAAGGGAGGGCGCATTTTCTGGTTGCTATGCGTTAGAAAAAATTCAAATTCCATCAGGATGTAGAATAATTGGGGATAAATCCTTCTCGTGGTGCACAGGTATTAAGGAAATAGTATTTGACTGTGGAGAAAAAGTAATTGGGGATACTGCTTTTTCATTTTGTTCAGAAATAGAAAAGGTGGAGTTTACCGAGGGGATTACAGAAATTGGGCGAGGCGCATTTTCTGTATGCAGTAAGCTGAAAAAAGTAAGCTTCCCAACAAGCCTTAAAGTGCTTGGAAGCCAATGCTTTGAGGCTTGTGGAAACCTTGAGGAGGTGGAATTTAGCCAAGGACTAGAAGTGATTGGAAGTTGGGCGTTTAGGGAATGTAAATCCCTACGTGCAATAGAGTTACCCAACACGCTGAAAGAACTTGATGATGGCGCTTTTTTGGGATGTATAGAAATAAAAGCGGTGCGTCTGCCCAAAGGAATAACAAAAATAAGCGACTGGGTATTTGGGAAATGTAGAGGTATTGAATTAATGGAGATACCAGATGGTGTTGAAACTATAGGCAGTTTTGCCTTTAGCCGTTGCAGGCGAATAAAGCAGTTTTATATGCCCTCAACAATCAAGGCAGTTTTAAGGGGAGCTTTTTCAGTTTGTCTTGAAGCCCAAAGAATTGAGTTTGATTATGGCGTAGAGGTAATTGAAGAAAGAGCCTTTGAAATGTGCTCAAAGCTTAAAACCATTGTATTGCCAAGCACTATAAAAAAACTTAGCCTTAACATATTTTACGAATGTAAAAGTCTTGAGGGTATAGAATATAAGGTTGAAGGTGCAGAAGTACCATATGTGTATATACCGCCAATGCCAAAGGGAGTAAAGTTTGCAAAAAGTATAGAAAACGGCAGTATAGATTGGCAGGTTTATGATGAAATGTTTAGCAAAATAAAAGGGCAGAAGGCAAAAATAAACATGGCAGTGTATAGAATTAAAAACAATGTTAACCTTTTATCACAAATGCATGATGTTTACGTTAGATATCTTAAAAAATATTCTAAAATGATGGCATCAGAGGCTATCGAGAATGATGATGTAGAATATTTAGGATTTATGGGTGACCATAAACTGATTGCAAAAAATAGCATTGAGTACTATATTAACCTAGCAAGCCTAAAAAAAGGCAGGTGTACGGGGTATTTGCTTAATTACAAGCAAAAGCACTTTGGTGAAAGTGTTAAAAAATTTTCATTATAGTAAAATAGTGTACCGCAAAAAGTACAATAATTAATGCGGTTTGGTTTGACAAAGAGCGTAGCGTAGAATATGATTTATTTAGGAGAATTTACAAAATGACAAAATTATTTAAACAACTTGCGGCACTGGCATGTGCTGTTACAGTAAGCTTTTCTTTTTCAATAACTGCACTTGCTGCAGACAAAAGTGTGGCGGCAAATATGACAGCGGTTATTCATGCAGGCGGTGTGGTTGGTGGCGAAATAGGTACTAACTCGCTGGAGGCACTTAACAATTCGTTTTACAACGGATATAGATACATAGAATTGGATTTTAATTTTACTACCGATGGGCATTTGGTTTGCGTGCATGACTGGGAAAAAAATTATTTTGGTTCGGACTACAATTTTAATGGGGCAGTAAGCCTGGATGAATTTAAGAATCTTAAAATTGAAGGGAAATATACCCCACTTACACTTAAATCACTTGAAGAATGGCTTATGAATAAGCCGAATACATATATAATTACAGATATAAAAGAAGACAACATTGCAGGGCTTAAGTATATTAAAGACAACGCGCCTTACATGATGAGAAGACTTATTCCTCAAATATACAGCGAGGCACAGTATGACACAGTTAGAGCAATGGGCTATGAAAACATTATTTATACATTATACATGCTTGATTATTCACAAAAGACCAACACAAGCCGAATAGTAAGTTTTGCAAAAAAACATGATCTTGTGGCAATTACGTTTTCAAGTGAGTTGGCAACAAGCAGTTATGTTAGTGCGCTAAAGCAAAGCGGAACACGGCTTTTTACCCATACTGTAAATGATAAGGCTGAAACTGAACATCTTAAGGCTATGGGGATATATGGAGTTTATTCCGATGTGTTGCAATAGGTTTTTCACTTAAAAAACAAGCTGAGGAAAACTGATTACGTTAAATCAGGGTTTCCCTAACCAAAGGGAGGTAGAATATGGACTTTAGTTTTACACCACAACAGATTATGCTTAAAAAGCTGGCAGAGGCATTTGTAGAAAATGAGGTTGAGCCAATAGCGGCAGAGGTAGACAAAACTGGGCGTTTTCCACGAGAAACTTTTGACAAAATGGTTAAAATTGGTTTTACTGGCATAGGTACGCCAAAAGAATACGGCGGAAGCGGTGGAACAGATGTGGATAAGGTAATTATAGTTACTGAAATTGCCAAAAAGTGCGCATCAACAGCCGCAATCCTATCCATCCATACTATTTTTGCCTCTGTAATGATGAAGTTTGGTACAGAAGAACAAAAGCAGAAATATCTTCCTAAGGTTACAAGCGGTGGCTGTATTGGTGCATTTGCACTTACAGAGCCTAACGCAGGCAGTGACGCAGGTGCGGCAAGAACTACAGCAATATTAGATGAGGCTACAGGTGAGTATGTTTTAAACGGAAGTAAATGCTTTATTTCTGGTGGAGGGCAGGCGCAGTATTTGCTTATATTTGCCCTTACACAGCCTGCTAAAGGGCTTAAAGGTTTATCTTGCATTCTTGTTGAAAAAGGAACACCAGGATTTTCAATAGGTAAGATAGAGGAAAAAATGGGCATACACGGTTCTGAAACTGTTGAGCTTATTTTTGATAACTGCCGTGTGCCTAAAGAGAACCTTGTGGGCAAGGAAGGCAAGGGCTTTAACATGGCAATGAATGCCCTTGACGGAGCAAGAATTGGTGTTGGAGCACAGGCACTAGGATTAGCAGAGGGTGCTATTGAATTATCGGTTAAATATATGCACGAGAGAGTGCAGTTTGGCAAACCTATAGCCGAATTACAGGGCATACAGTGGTATTTGGCAGACATGGCTACAAAAACCGAGGCTGCAAAATGGATGGTTTATTATGCGGCGTATCTTAAAAGTACAGGTCAGGATCACACAAAAATTGCGGCAATGGCTAAGTACAATGCGGCAGAAAATGCACGCTTTGTTACGAACCTTGCACTGCAGATTCATGGTGGGTATGGCTATATGCAGGACTATCCGTTAGAAAGAATGTACCGTGACGCAAAAATTACAGAAATTTACGAGGGGACATCGGAGATACATAAGGTAGTTATATCCCGTGCAGTACTTAGCGGAAAATAGTTTTTTTAAAAAAGATACCGTAGTGCTTAAAAAGCGACTACGGTCAGCGCGAAGACAAACCTTGGGCGTTGCCCAAACTCACTTTCTTTTTGAAAAAAGCAAGACCAAAAACTTTTATTAAACCCGCATATCTATGCAGGTTTAGGTGGGTCAAGGGTGAAACCCTTGTGGGTGTTTGAGGGCAATGCCCTCAATGTTTTGACTTTGTCTACACACAGACCGAAGTGCTGTAAAAAGCCACTACGGTCTCTTTTTATTCATTATCCTTAATTTTTTCAAACACAGCTTTTGAACCTAATGGCTTCAAATTTCTGCAGTTAAACCCTTTTTCTCCTGTTTCAAATCCGCATACAGACAGATAAGGGCAGTAACTGCATGGTGTTTTGCCTTTATCTTTATAGGGTAAAACTTGTATGTTACCATTTCTTATTTTTTCACCTATTTTACTTGCACTTGCAATGGAATAATCGCATAATTGCCTGTAGTTTTTTTCATCCGCAATTGAAGATGCCGCAGTAAATCCGCCAGTTGCTTTGTAGCCAACAGGTATTATTTTAGAAGTTTTTGTAATGGAGTTATCCATAGCGTTTATTATTCCTTCGTCCATAATTACAAGACCAGACATACTAAGTTCGTCGGTAATCAAGGTTTCAATTTCTTCAGCATCAAGCTTGCCATCGACAGACAGCATTGGGTCTTTTATTCTGAAATAGAAAACGCCAGCAGGGGCAATGTTATCGCCCAAAAGGGCTTGACCGTTTTTAATGAGGGCGTCCATATATACCAAAAGCTGCAGCTGTAACCCGTAATAAACCTGGGATAGATCGAATTTTTTACTGCCAGACTTGTAGTCTATAATTTTAACGTAAGTAGTGCCGTCCTTATTCAGTATGTCAACACGGTCTATTTTGCCAGTAAGCAGCATTTTTTTTCCGTCTTTAAGGGCTATTGCTATAGGCGGTAACTGCTGACCTACACCAAAGCCCAACTCGTAGGCAAAGGTTTCAAAATTTCCTCTTTTTAGGTGCATGGCAAGGGTGTAAATTGCACGCACAGATATACGTTTAAGCCGTTTAACAAGATACATAAGCGAGTGGCTTGAAAGTAAAATTTCATTGCCTAAGGATGGCGCTTGTCTATCCACGGCATCTGTTACCATGGTGGTTATTTGTCCCTTATCTAAATCCTGCCAATTCAGCCTATTTTCTTGCAAGTTATAGGAAAAATCTTCTAACACCGAATGAAATAGCCTACCTAAATCTGGTGTACTAAGTTGATACACAGGCCTTTCGGCGGCTTTCATGGTGTAAGACATAAAGTAAGAGTAGGGGCAAGATGAAAACCGTTCCAATTTGGAAATACTTGAAAATAGTGTGTCACCAAAAATTTCCTTTGTTGTATCTTCTTTCAACCGTTCATCCGGGCGTTTGTTTATAAGTCCCTCTTTTAAAAGACGGGTACGTTCAGCCCAAGGTTCGGTGGCTTCAAAATATTGAAGGGAGGCACGCCAAAGGTCATTATTTTCCCCAGTTAATCCTTGTCCTAGGTGATGAAAGGCAACAGCAGGGGATGAAAAAAGCTGAAATTCATCATCTATTTGTGTTTGAACTTCAAGGTTTACAAATATACTACAAATTTTGTTTATAATAACTGATGGAAGAAGTGCCTTTCCGTTTAAATCCCCAGTGCTGTAGGTAAGTGTAAGGTAGTCCTCCGCTTTGGTAATGGCGCTGTAAATAAGGTAATTCTCTTCAAAGGCACGGCGTGTGCCATCATGGGCAAGAGAAATACCATTTGTTTCAAGGTTTTCACGCTCATCATCGGATAAAATACCTTCAACACTTCCAGGGGAAGGTATAACACCGTCGTTTACACCCATAATAAATAATGCCTTGGTTTTGGGCAAACGTGTACGCTCCAGCGTGCCAATAATTACGTTGTCTATGCCTGGTGGAATTATACCCATTTGGCATACAGAAAGACCGCTGTCAAAAAGGGAATAATACTCTTTAATGGTTACACTGCTTTCACCCAAAACCTCGTGCAAAGAATCCAAAATATCCATAACTATATTCCAGCATTGCCTGTTTTCGTAAGCTTTTGCAATGTTTCCGTTCTCTTCCATTTGGTCGGAAATGGTCAAAATGGTTTTGGCAACACCCATATTTTCAAGGGCTGTAAAAACAGCGGCGGATATTTGAGAAACCGAGTATTTTTTGTTATCCACAAAGTTATTTCTTATTGGGGCAAGAAAGGATAAAAATTCATCTTTAAGGCTGTTTATTTTTAAATATTCTTCACTGTTTTCACCATCTGTAAGACCATAGCTCCATTTTTCAAAATTCCATTTATAGCTTTTAATACCGTAGGCAAGGCAATAATTTTCCAGTATTTCAATATCCGCCTGTGCCATAGGTGTAAGCCCTGTTTTTAGAAAACTGAAAACAGAATCATAGCTAAAGTTGAATAAAAAAATCTCAAGCATTCCCTTAATCAATTCCACCAGAGGGTGATTAGTTATATCCTGCTTGCTGTCCATAAAAAATGGTATTTTGCATTCTGCCATTACAGTGCGAAGTATACTTTCGTAGTTTTCCAGTGAACCAGCCAAAATGGCAATATCTCTGTACCGTAGACCTTTATCACGCACAAGAGAAATTATCTTTAAAGCAACAGTTTCGGCCTCTTCAAAAGTGTTTGGTGATGCAAAAATCTCTATACCATTAGTTTCCTCAACAGATGAAGGAGTCGCTTTTGTAAATTCTTTTTCAAGAGATGCGATAGCATTATTATTAAACCGTTTTGGTTGGGTTAACATAAGGGGTTCTTCAATCTCAATATTATTATCCTGTGCAAGCTTACAAAGGGTAAGGTAGGTATCCTTTGTTTCAAAAAAAGTATTAGTCATAGGAAGTGACTTTTGTTTCAGGGCATAGCTATCCAGCGTAAGTGTAACAGTAACAGAGGCAGCGTTTACAAGCAATCGGCCTATTATTTTAAGCTCTTGGGGTGTATAGCCGTAAAAGCCGTCTAGCCATATATGGGCACCACTTATAAGCTGTGACGAGTCTATTCGGTCATACAGCAGGTCAAGAGCTTCGTCGGAGGATATGTAGCCGTTATCTATAAAGCTTTTGTAGTTATTGTAAATAAGGGCAAGGTCGTTCAGCTTCATTTTAAGGATATCGTTATTTTCAGTGGCATTTGCAATAGCCACAAGCTTATTGCCAGATATTTCGTAGCGGAAAAGCTCTGACACGGTGGTGCTTAACTGCTGCATAAAGCCTTGTTTATCGGCGGCTTTTTTAAAATACTGCAAGTTATCTTTGTTTTCCAATATTATTTTTTTTAACGCCATAGCCTTGGATATATCTGTAAGGGGCTGTGTTTTAGGGTAACCCGTTTGTGAGAACACGGTGTAGGCAAGGCGATTAAAACTTAGTACCTTTGCTTGCATAATACCTTTGCCTGTGGTTTCTTTTATAATATCCTTTTCAGCCTGAAGTGAAAATTGTTCGGGAACAATATAAATAAGATTATTTTTCATATTTTGGTACTGCTTTTTTGCAATCGAGTTCAGGCATTCATGGGTTTTGCCATATCCACTTCTGCCTATAATAAATTTTAAAGCCATTTAAAGCACCTCCTCATAACATCATAACAACCCAATTTGTTATAAGCAAGCATAAACTCAAGGGTTCGCAAATAAAATATAATACATTTGTATTTTAGGGGGATTTTTATGCCGGGCAGCAAATTTATGGTAATTAAGCTTAAAGAGCTAATGAAAACAGCGGTGTTTGCCGTGTTGGGGGTGGCGATTATTGTTGCTTTAATATACTTTGCAGTAGGAAGATTAGGGGATAGCCAAGCAGTATATAATCCAGGAGTATATTCTTCACAGATAGAGCTTCAAAACGGTAACGTATTGGTTGAAGTGAAGGTGGGTAAAACCAAGATAAAGAAGGTTTCCGTTAGCAGTGACAGTGAAACTGTGCCAGTATTTTACCCGTTATTTAACACCGTTGCAGAAGATATTGGAAAACAGGTGGTTAAACAGCAGACCACACAGTTGGAAATAGAGGGCGACGGAAGTGTAACAACAGCACTTATTCTTGATGCTGTGGATGAAAGCCTTGCACAGGCACGGAAATAGTACATAGCAGTAAACAAGACCGTGGAACACTGATGCTTTATTACTAAAAAAGCCAAGTGCTTTCATGGTCTTTAAACTGTGTTTTTATTTGACCTTGAATGGGATTGTTGATATAATTTATTTTAGTTATGGCAAAATAGGGTTTTGCCAAATATATTTCGAGAGGTGATTTAGAATGCTTGAAAGATTTTATCCTGATGTTTATATAGACAATATTTTTCTTCTGCCTTTGGACGAGTTTAAAAAACGTGGAATAAAGGCACTTGTTTTTGATATTGACAATACTGTTGCCCCATATGATATGGCAGAGGCTGATGAGGAAATCATATCCCTTTTTAAATTTCTTAAGGAAGAAGGATATCGACTTTGTCTTCTTTCAAACAACAACAAAAAAAGGGTGGAAAAGTTTAACGAAAAGCTGGAAGCAATGGCGGTATATAGGGCGGGGAAGCCAGGGGTTAAAAAACTGGAGAACGCTATGTTTGATATGGGCGTTACGAAAAAACAAACGGCACTTGTGGGTGACCAAGTGTTTACTGACATTTACTGTGCCCATAAAGCAGGGGTTATGGCAGTATTAACAAAGCCAATGTGTAACCGTGACCAATTAATAACCAAGGTGAAACGTGGTCTTGAGCGAAGAGTGCTTAAAGGGTATCAAAGGAGAATGGCAAAATGAGTGTAGCAGACATGGTAAACGGAAAAACTAAGGTTTTTGGCATAATAGGTAACCCTATAGAGCACAGCTTTTCACCTGTTTTGCAAAACACTGTGGCAAGGGAACTAGGTGAAAACGTAGCATATGTTCCCTTCAAGGTAGAAAGCAGAGAAGTGAAAACTGCGCTTGACGGTGCATTTAGGCTTGGCATATGTGGTTTTAATGTAACAGTCCCACACAAGAAAGAGGTTATGGAAAGCCTTATAGCTATAGATGACCTCGCATTAAAAATTGGTGCTGTAAATACACTTAAATATACAAATAGTGGTTACAAGGGCTATAATACCGATATTTTGGGTCTTGGAAAATGTTTTGATATTGAGGGCATAAGCATTCAGGGAAAAACTGTGGTGATACTTGGTGCAGGTGGTGCGGCTAACTCAGCGGCAATTTTGGCGGCAGAACGAGAGGCTAGTAATATTATTATAGTGAATAGAACAAAGGCCAATGCGCAGGCGCTAAAGGAGCAAACAGCACGTTATTACAATGAGGAAATATCTGTAATCTCTTTTGAGGAGCTTATGAGTATAGAAAGGCCTGAAATTGTAATTCAAACTACATCTGTTGGCATGGGCCAGGGTGTATGGGAATCTCCTGTGAAAAATACAGAATTTTTTAAAAAAGTACAAGCTGTGGTGGACATTGTGTATACACCTTGGCAAACAAAATTACTAAGCGATGCAAAAGAAAATGGATGTGTTGCCATCAATGGTTTCGATATGCTTATTTATCAAGGGCTTGCATCTTATGAAATTTGGCATGATGTAAAAATTGACGATGAAACGTCAAAAGCATTAAGAAACCAGCTGGCCGATTACTATAGAACCAAAAGGTAGGTAAAAATGGACGAGAGAAAAAATATAATACTTATAGGTTTTATGGGGTGTGGAAAAACAACTCTTGGAAAAAAGCTTAGCATGAAGATTAAGTACAGTTTTATAGATACTGACCGATATATAGAGAACAAAGAGGGTACAAGCATTGCCAAAATTTTTGAGGAAAAAGGCGAGGCATATTTTAGGGATTTGGAAAAGAAGACAGTTGAAATACTTTCAAAAGAGGTTGGCAATATTATTGCCACAGGTGGCGGAATAATAAAAAATGAAGAGAATATGCATATGCTTAGAGAAACGGGAATAATTGTATATCTTAAGGCTACCCCAGAGCATATTTACAGAAATATAGCCAATGATGATACAAGACCGTTGCTTCAAGGCGGAGATAAATTGGAAAAGATTCGAAGCCTTATGGAAGAGCGGAGAGAACTGTATGAGAGATATGCAGATGTTACAGTAAGTGTATCCCCAGGGGATGTTAACTATATTACAGAAAGAATATTGAGGGAGTTGAAAAGATATAATGAAAAAGGTATGCATAATACACGGGCCAAATCTTAACTTTACAGGCATAAGGGAACAAGGAGTTTATGGCACAAAAACTTTGGAAGACATAAACAAAAATATATTGGCAAAAGCAGAAGAAATGGGAATTGATGCCCAAGTTTTTCAAAGCAATTACGAGGGTGGAATAATAGACAAGCTTCAGCAGTGTTATTTTGAAGGTGTTGATGGTATAATAATTAACCCAGGGGCGTTTACACACTACAGCTATGCACTGCGTGATGCTATTGCCTCGGTTAAAATACCAACAATCGAGGTGCATTTATCTAATATTCATCAGCGTGACGAGTTTAGACACAAGTCTGTTACAGCCGCATCCTGTGTAGGACAAATGTGTGGATTTGGGGAAAATGGCTATATACTGGCGCTTATGGCACTTAAAATGAGAGCAGAAGATGAAAAAAAATGCTAAACAAATAAAATATTTTGCTAAAACCTATTGCGAAATATCGATTTTTAATTTAAACTAGTACAAGATAAGACTAATGAGGAGGATTTATTGATGATTTCTGCAAGTGAATTTAGAAATGGTGTAACAGTTGAATATGAAGGTGACATTTTTGTTATTCTTGAGTTCCAGCACGTTAAACCCGGCAAGGGCGCAGCGTTTGTACGTACAAAGATAAAAAACCTTAAAACAGGCAGTGTGGTTGAAAGAACTTTTAGACCTACTGAAAAAATGCCAAGAGCTCATATCGACAGACTTGATATGCAGTATTTATATGCTGATGGCACGTTATACCACTTTATGAACGTAGAAAACTACGAGCAGATTGCAGTTAATGAAAGCGATATTGGTGATACACTTAAGTTTGTTAAGGAAAACGAAATGGTTAAAATTCTTTCCTACGATGGTCAGGTATTTGGTATTGAGCCTCCATTATTTGTAGAACTTGAGATTATCGAAACAGAGCCTGGGTTTGCTGGGAATACATCACAGGGTGCTACAAAGCCTGCTGTGGTTGAAACAGGTGCAACTGTTTACGTACCATTATTTATTAACCAGAACGAAAAAATTAAAATTGATACAAGAACAGGCGAGTATTTAGGACGTGTAAATAACTAATATGCCTAAATGTTGGGGTATACCCAGCTAAATAAAAAAACGCTTTTTACCATATTTATTTTGGTAAAAAGCGTTTTTTGCTAGGGTGTAGACAAACCTTGGGCGTTGCCCAAACTCACTTGCTTTTTGAAAAAAGCAAGACCAAAAACTTTTGCTAAAACACATGCTTATGCGGTTTTCAGACTGATGACAAACCTTGGGCGTTGCCCAAACCCATTTGCTTTTTGAAAAAAGCAAGACCAAAAACTTTTATTAAAACCGCATATTCATGCGGTTTTGGATGGGTCAATGGGTGAAACCCTTGTGGGTGTTTGAGGGCAAAGTCCTCAAGGTTTGCCCTCACCTACACGCTAAACTTAATAATTTTTGTGAAAATGAAATACAGCAGGGCAAAGTGCAGTACCAACGCAATGGTATATATTATGTAAAACTGTGGTTTTCTGGTTTTGTGATGGCATAAAAACATACCACCAAATCCGCCAGCCGCTCCGCCTAGCAGTGCCATAATAAACAACGTACTTTCGGGAACTCGCCATTGCTGTTTTTTAGCCCGCATTTTATCTATTGCCATAGTTATAAGCAACGCAAAATTTAGCAAAGAATAATATACTAAAATAATTTTTGTAGCCGTATTCATATCTAATTCACCACAATTCTATTTGTTAGCTTAAATCTTTCTCCAGTCTAAATCTCCACGGTCTAGGGCAAGAAGCAAAATTTCAGCCGTTGCAAGATTACTTGCTAGTGGGATATTATGCACGTCACAAAGTCTTAATATACCGTTAATATTAGGCTCGTAGCTTTTTGGCGCAACAGGGTCACGCAAAAAAATTACAAGGTCAATATCGTTATTGGCTACCTGAGAGCCTAACTGCTGTTCTCCGCCCAAATGCCCAGCAAGGTATTTGTGTACCGAAAGATTGGCAGTTGCCTCTACAAGG
>JBFWMT010000025.1:0-35882 GCA_050251415.1 Anaerotignaceae bacterium
AGCTCACCTTTCAAATGTCCATCTGCGTATATGTTTAAACACAAGTTTTCATCCAATGAGAAGCCAGTTCCCGTGTCTGTAATATAATGTCCTTTTATTTCAGCATTGGCATATTCATCTATGTCCACCCCTGGATTATAGGTGTTATATCCATAAACAACTTCATTTGCATCAGCTTCTTCTACGATATCATAACTATTAGAACTGTATAGTGCCGGAAATACCTGTGTTTTTACAATAGCTATAACAGGCATACTTAAAAGGAAAGATGACAACAAACCAAATAACACCACATTTTTAACAGAAGTAACTCCATATTCTTTTAAGCTTTTCTTTTCCGCTATTTTTTTCTTCCAACTTTCGAAATACAGTCTGTTAAAGTTTTTACCCACTCGCACTTGGGCAACATACAGCCACACAGTTGCTACAAACGATAGCCCCAGCCAGAATATCGTCCACTTTAGTAACGTATCAATGTCCATGTTTCCATCAAAAATCTGTATGGTTATCCCAAGAGAAGAAATTAAAAATCCACTCATTGGCACCTTGAAATACTTCCATAATATATCATACTGTTTTCTGTATACACAATAAAACGGGCCAAACCAAAATGCCACCCAGTTAAAACTCCCCTTTTGTCCCGCAGCAACATTGGAAAATTCCCTAGAAAAATAGGCTTCATTTTTACCAACGTAGTTTGCAATATCGCTTTTATTCATTGCTTGCTTTAAATAACCCTCTTTCACCTCTTTTGAACAGTTAGGGCAAAAGCTTGAGCCCATGGGCAGCTCCGACCCACAATATTTACAGTACATTATAACTCTCCTTCCTTTATCTTACCCTTATGTAATTAAACTCTCTAAGCCCCATGAAGCATATTAAATATGACCCACGTTAAAACCAAAGTGGTCACAAACCTTTTTTTGCCATTAAAAAGCATTGCTTTTGCCCCAATTATTTTCATAAATAGCCCTGATGCCACGTTTACAAGAATGCTGCTGATAATAAAACTAACTATTACATATGTAATTTCCATAACCAACCTCTTTTCCTAAATAGAATTAGCTTTAGTAACACCCTGTTCACCCATTCGCCCTTTTAAATACCCACAATGTTTTTGAAAAACTCCACCTCATTTGCATGTTTTTTAGAATTAACTATTAATATCTTTAGATATAATATCATATATCTAAAGATATTTCCACATTCTTCTATTGAGTTTCTTTCACTCTCCTATAAAAAGTGTTTTTCTTCATGCCCAAAATCTCCATAGCCTTACTTGCCGTAATCTCTCCCTTACTCCATCTTCCATAGACCTTTTGAAATTCCGGGGATTCAATGCGTTTTCGCCCAACATACTTTCCTTGCTTTTTGGCTACTTCGATTCCTTCTCTTTGTCTTTGGAGAATATATTCCCGCTCCAACTCTGCCACTGCACCGAATACCGTCAGCATAAATTTTCCAGTAGGGGTGTTGGTATCAATAGCTTCTTTTTTACTAATGAAAACTACCCCTTTGCTATTTAGCTTTTCAATAAGCCAAAGTAGGTCTTTCGTATTCCTAGCAAAACGGCTGATTGATTCGCAAATTACCGTATCTCCGTTTCTCACAAACTCCAACATTCTTTTTAGTTCTGGACGGTCATAGTTCTTCCCACTGGCCTTGTCCAAAAATATTTCATCCACACCCAATTCTTTCATCAGCACCTCTTGTCTTAAAGTGTTCTGTTCTTGGGTACTGACACGAATATATCCAATCTTCATTTTGCAAACCTCCCTTGCAAGTTTTAGCCATGAAAAATTATTTCCCAAACAAAAAAGTGTCAATAGAGTCCATCTGCTTTTTGCAACGTTGCAAAATACAAAAACCAACTCTATTGACACACTTTTTCTGTGTTTCACTTGGCTATACCCTATTGCAACATTTTTAATATTTTCAAACTTATAACAATCCGTACATCATTTCATTCTTTGTTCAAACTTCCATTCTTCTAATACTCACACTGGTACAACAGCTCCTCCACTTCGTCTAAGGTATACCCCTCTTGATACAGCACCTCCACTTCCTCAGGCTCAAACCCAAAGCAAGCTGCCATCCATTTCAGTTCTTCCAACCTCTCCTGTTCCATATCCGTACGCGCACTTTTATAATAGGGTGTACAATCCAAATAAGGGCGGTATCTATCCATGAACCACAGGTCTTCTAAATTGTTGTATAAAAAGCCTCCTTTTGTAATACTCCCCGTTGGAGAAATCTTCAAAATATCCCCAGCATTTACACTTACTTTTTCACCTGTTTTTGGCATATACAAACCCATACGAGAAATCGCCTTCTTTAAAATTTCCTCCGTAGAGGCATAGATATAAAACCCTTCCTTTTCATAGTGGTAAAGGCAAATAGGGTTACTTCCTTTTATAATGTAAAGATTGTTAGCACAGTCCAGCACCGTAAAGCAAAAAGAGCCCTCTACCTGTTCCGCCATAAATTTGAGACTTTCGAAGGTAAGGGCTTGTTTTTTCTGCAGCAACTGCACTGCAACATAGCTGTCGGTTTGAATGTCAGTGGATGGTAGTTTTTCCACTATCCGCAGGCTTTTATCATTATTCAGCACTCCGTTATGGGCAAGAGAGAATTCCATCCCTCTAACCGCTCCATAAAAGGGATGATTGTTCCTATTTTTCTTCTCACTACCCTGAGTAGTCATTCGGGTATGCCCCATAATTACCATCGCCTGTGGTGGAATCCGAAGCCGCATAGCATGGGCTGGAAGCGGTGCTTTTATTATCTTCATACCACCATTCAGGTTATAGGCAATGCCTGTAGCATCTGTTCCACGTGCTTCACATTCCTTTGCTAAAACTGCCAGCACCTTGTTTTTTTGCCTTGGGGTAAAATACCTTTGTAATCAACCATTCCAAATAAGCAACACATATTTAGTCATCCTCCTCTGTTTCAACAGGTTCATTTACGTATAGTCTTCTTTCTTTTAAATAGGTAATTAGTTCAGCTTGGGTTAGCCGTTCCAAAAAGCCGTGCCAGCTCATGACTGACAATTCACTTTCAGGCATTAAAAAAGCCACGTTACAAATCTCATTTACGAGCTGTAACGTGGCAATAATGGTGTTGTATTTTAACGTTCCTCTGAAGAGGCGAAATTCAATGGTTTCGTAATTGGTAATATTCACACAGGAGTATCTGCCTAGTCCTGATTTTTTGGCATGGTCTAACACATCTTTTGGTCGTTCCTTTAAGCCATATCTTGCCGCCCAACGATTCACCTGATATTCTGTTCTTCTGGAAAACCTCAGCAATTCGTCCCAAAACCGTTCCACAAAGAATAATACCTTGCTTATGGTAACCTCCTGTTCCTCAACAGTTGCACCAAGTCTTGTTCGGTTGACATGACAGTGGAGACCGCTGGTGCTGGTTTGATGAGACTTATACCCTAATTCCAAGGCTTTATTTACAATTGCCTGCCATGGTGTTTGTGTCATGTGATACTCTAAGGTCATGGGATGAGTTACTATCTCCAATCCATCGTCTAAACTGCCGTCGGTCTTAATGTAAATCAGCTCCTCTTCACCGTTGGCAATTTCACATATTTTCTGGGCATGATAACTGCTTTTTCCGCCTCTGTCAATTTCTAACTCCACGCCTAAATATCGTTCACCTTCCCCATAAAAAATAGGATCGGGACGATAACTATAGCCGTGCAAGCTTCTTGAGTCATCGCAAGTGGCATGGCAATTGTAGCAGAGGGGCTCGTCATCATCGTCATAGTAGGCATTATTCAGATGGAGAATTCTGCCGCACTCACTGCAAGTTGTATAGTTGCGGTTATAGCAACTCTGGCAAATGGAAATGTCATCATCTCCTACATCATTCTCAGTCAAAATCCTTTCTCCACATTCCTCGCAAAGCACTGTTAATTCGTCAATGCAGTCACAGCAATACATCTCTTCTCCCATGTCATAGCAATCACAAATATCATGCTCCTCTCCACAATGGGCACATATAAATGTTTCTCGTTCTTCTTCCATAAAAATTTAACCTCCTTAATATTCTTCTGCCAATAGCATGGTAGAATGGTCACTGTCATCTATCACAAATATTTTCGCCGTAAACTCCTTTTCACCATTTAAGGGCAACTTAACCTCATGGAAATAAACTGGTTCTTCTTGTGTATGAGCAATATGTAAATTCCCTTTCTCTCCATTAACCCGAAAAACCTGTAGCCAGTCTTTAGGCTCTTCCATTGCGTCAATCATCACCCATAAAACCATTTGTATCCAAAAAGGGATTTCCGCAGAAACCCCTCTAGTAATGTAGCGTTGATTTTGAAACATTTAATCCTCCTCCAAAATAGCGTCTATAATGGCACATAAAATACCAGCCGCCAGTACAACCACTCCGCCTGTCATCTTCTTCCAAAATATGTTGATTATTTTCTCATAATAAAGCCTCCTGTCATAAACTCTTTAGTCCTCTTACAACCCTTTTAGGCGTAAATCGTACTTGTTTTAAAAAATCCAATCATCTGTAACAGCACTGTTTTCACAGCTTTTAACAGCAATTTCAACCAACCTCCACCGCTCATTATCAAAACCTCCTTTAAATAAAATATAGAAATATCACGGGTTTTTTCAGGAAAATGTGACTTGAAAAATAGCCGTTTCCACAAAAACCAAAAAAGAGCAGATGACAAAGGAAGCCTTAATTGCCCTGACATCTGCTCTTTTCTACTATAATAATATATCGTTATAAAGTTCTGTTTTACCTTGAATAAACCAACAAGTGTATAAATAAACTATACACACGCAAAAGGAGGCATTTTTATGCTTGAAGATTATCCAGATATTTTAACCCCAAAAGAGGTAATGGAGATTTTAGGAATCTCCAAAAACACCTTGTACCAACTGATTAATAACCGAGAGATTCCTGCCACAAGGCTTGGACGTAAGCTGTGGAGAATACAGAAACAGGCTTTGCTGGAGTTTCTAGCAAGAAATTAAAAAAGGATTGTAAAGCATACATCAAAAATATTCTTTACAATCCTAATAACATCTATAATAATATTCAAATCTTTAAGTTTATTTCTATTCTAGCAATGTTCTTTAAAATATTCCGAAAGTGCCACAAGTTGAATAATAAAGCAAGAGCATATATTTTCTGCAATTTTGCCTGCCGCATTATCGTCGTAAATGTGTGACGTTGCATTACGAGCATCAACCATTTCAAGCCATATCTTTTCATCAGATATTACATAACTTTCGTAGGCTGTTTTTAAAACCTGCTTAGGAAATTGTAATTCCTTTTTCATACCTTGGTCAATTAAATACTCCTTTATAGCCTTCCATGAAAGTTCAAACGTAAATTCAAATCTCTGAATAACGCCATCTCGAATAACTGTATTATTTTGATTTGCATTATATACTGCAATTGCTTCATTGAGGCGAATAACCGCTTTCAAAAAGTTATCTATCTTTTTCATAGAGCACTATCCCATCCTTTTCTATGTTTTCAATCAAAACTTTATCAGTATCTTTTGTTATGTGTACAATATCAAATTTAAGAAGTGTCGGAATTTCCTCAATGTCCCAATAAAATAGGGGCTGTTTTTCCTGAGGCATCTCATAAACGGCTAAGTCTATGTCACTTCTCTGTTTATGGTCTCCTCTTGCCCTTGATCCAAATAGCACTATTTTATCAGCAGAGTATTTTTGTCCAAGATATTTAATATCTTCATATATTTTTTCCATTCCATCACCTGTAGGTTTTATTTTCTCTTCAAGTAACCAATATCATAAGCACATATTCCCATCTTGGCATACTTAAATTAAGCATAACCATTAATCAGAAAAAAATCAATAGCTATGGTAGAAAATAGCATAATACATATTACCTACTGACACTAAAGTTCCCCACTTATTAGACCTACAACATCTAATAAGTGGGGAACTTTCTTTTTTAGTACAATTCAAGCTGTAATGCTTAATTTTTCTTACTTGCACCTATTATATCCAATTATTCCGATTCTTCTTGAAAATCAGATACAAACATTACCCATCCGCTATTGAGAACCTTTAAATCTTCCACTTTAGACGGCTCTGGAATATAGAAACCCTTACGCCTTTCCTTTAATAAGGTTTTAATTTTTTCCATTCCAGTCTCTAAATCATGTACATCAATTGCTATTTCTTCAAAGTCTGGAGAAGTTAGGCGATACCCATCCTCATTTTTCTCCACAATAATGGGATACAATAGCTTTTCAGCGGTTTTACACATTCCCAATGAATACAAGTCGTCCATAACTTTAATTTCTTCTTTTTTATGGCTGGTTAAAACATGGGTATAGGTGTCCAAGGTAAATGCCACGGAATAATGACCCATAATTACAGATATTGTTTTTGAATCCATACCTCTTTCCATTGCTCTTGTAGCAAAAGTGTGCCTTAGGGCATGAAATGTAAACCGCCTTAAACCTGCTTTTTCAAGCACTCTATGATAATAATCACGAAAGGTTTTAGGCTCAATATAGCTTCCTAATTCATTAGTAACAACAAATCCACTGTCCGTATATGCCACGGATGCCAATTCCTTATCCTTTTGCTGAACACCTTTCCATTTCTTCAGGTCCTCCAGTGCACCAGCCGAAATTGGTATAACGCGTACTGAATTTTTACTTTTCGGCGTATCCAAAACAATTTCTGTTTTCTTCTTACCTGAATATGTATTAAGTCGGTTGAGTGTCCTTTTTATAGAAATGCAGGAATTAACAAAATCTATATCCTGCCATTGCAATCCCAGCAGCTCTCCTATTCTAAGACCTGTTACAAACACCAGCCTTATAAACACCCCATAACGATGGTTATAGCTCTCTTGTATCAGTTTTTTCTGCTCCTCCAGTGTGAATATTTCAATTTCCTTATATTCACCTCTGGGGATTTGTACTCCATCGCAGGGATTATTTAAAATTAATCCCTCCTTCTGGGCTTGGGACAATGCCTTATGTAAGCAGTTATTCATATTTTTAATGGTTTTAGGCGACAATTCTTCCTCTTCGTATTTATAGTTATACAGTCCTTGAATTACCTTAATTGTAAGTTCCTTTAACTTTATATCAGAAATTCCGTTAAAGTGGTTTTTGATATAGCCACGGTAACTAATAAAGGTGGACTGCTTTAAAGAATTTTTCATATAGGTCTCCAACCATTCCTCCAGCCATTGCCCCAGTGTAACAGTTCCTGTATCGTTAGTTTGCAGAAATCTTGTTTTATAGATTACCTTTTGCAATATTGCTTTTGCACCTTCTTTATTTGCTGCATAAAAAGAAGCCCGCTTGGGCTTTCCAGTTTGGTAATCTATACCGGTTGTAATACGAACCTCATATCGTCCGTCACTTCTTTTTCTTATACTTCCCTCATTTGTACCTCTTCTGCTCATTGTAATTCCCCCCTAATTAACGTTTTGAGCGACATTGCCAATCCACTCAATAAATTTATCTCGGGCAACCATTTTTCTGGTGCCGATTCTTATGGTAGGAAAGTCCTGTCTGTTAAATAAGGCATAGGCATTTGTTCTGGAAATCCCCAAAACATTGCTAACTGCCAGTGCGTTTAATACAAGTGGCAAGTCTTCATAATTTTTATACATATTTTCCAAAGTATCATCTCCTTAATTTTTTTTACTTATTTGTAGACCTCATTATATTTTTTTATATATAAGTATAATATTTGTACAAAAATTATGATTTTACTGTTGTTCATTAATTAAAGACAGCAAGCTGGGCAGTTCATTGAACCCACTTCTTTCACCTAGTGTAATGGGGTTAATATCATTACAATAAAGAATATCCAAAACTTTTTTAATTTGGCTTTCCTTTGCAATTTTTTGCTTCACCAGAATTTTTTGAGCTAATCTCAAGTTATGACGGATAGCTGTTTCGCTTATTAAACAAACTGCAATCTTCTTATATTTGTCCTTGATATTTAATGTCTCAACCTTTTTAATTGCGGTTTTATATTTATAGTGCGTACCATAAGTTAAGAACTTTTCGCCATATTTCTTTATAACATTTTCGCTGTTTTCAATCATTTCGCATATGCAACCTATTTCGCTAATATTATTTTCCTTGCACATGCCTCTAATTTGTTCCCGCAAGATGTAGTCACATAGCTTCACTTCCATTCTTAACGTACCATACTTGTAATTTGCTTCCTCCTCTGAATAACCAATATCCAGCAATTGCCTATATTTGTTATAAAGCGTAAACTCCGTACTTTTTGATACTGCATCAAAGGAGTTTTCAAATATAATATTTTTTGAACCTGGTTTATATTTATTTCTATAATTTTTGTCTAGGCCTTTTCTTTTCGCCAATGCTATGTATGCCATAACTTCTTCGTCGCTATCCGTTTGTATATCTACTGTAAAATCAACGCGGCCAACTTTAAATTGACTAAGACATAAATTCAAATTCTCTTCTTCAAAAGCGTTATCCACTGCGAAAAAAACTTTATTAATGTCTCTAAGTAAAGGATTAAAGAGAATATTTTCATCATCTCCGTAAATTGCATTCAAATTAACAATGAGCCTTAATACAGTAGGCACTCCTCCCCGGAACTGTAAAAACATGCGAATACCAGGTGACTTCATATAACAATGATAATCATTTCCTCTTCCGGAATAATTCTTAAATTCACCTCTAGTTACCTTCATAATCCCCTCACTCTCATTTCTAGTAATAACTCTAATAAATTCCAATGTGTGTACCGAAAAATTTTTTTCCATTTTAAATTCCTCCTTGTAAACTATTTTTTATATGACAAGAAACTTATAATTAATTTAAAATTATGTTCCTTACATATAAAAAAATAATTACTGAGGCGCGGACATCATTAGAGGTAAAAATGTAAGAGAATGGTAATATAAAAATGATAGTTAAAGTAGTTTTTCTGCTAACACCGCTTACAATATATTAAACTATAAGCTTTGATTACGTAACGTCTTCATTACTTTGTAAAATGTTCTACCCTTCTCTAGCTTTCTAAAAAATAACAATTTATTAGTTCAGCAACTAGAGGTTAATAAATATATTATGCCACATTTCATCAAAAGCGCACTGATACTTATATTTTTACTATATCTATCTTTTCATCTTTTCATCTTTTACAGTTTAAGTATTAGTAAAACTATGCTAAAATGGTTTTATCGTGTTTGTTAAGATTAACTATCATTCCTATATAGCCTACAAGCTTAAAATTGAAAAAGGAGATTAATGTGATGGATGAAAGAGGAAGATACTACGATGAATTTAACGAATATTGCCAATTTAATGGATTAAAGTATGACGTATATTATGATGATGAAGATGACGAGGTTTCTGTATTAAATGGACATAAAAAAGTATCTTCCTGTTTTATAGAAATAACTGCAATATATTCATTAAAAAATAATTATATAGTTTCATTCCAATTTGATATTGATGCCAATTTTGATGCAGAGTTGTTTCAAATAGGTAATATTTTTGTTTCCAAAGATACTTTTAGATTTAATTTTACTGAATATAACCTTGTTACTTCCTTTATTAAAACGATAAGCAAAGATTCAATAAATGATATTCATACTTTGAAAACGATTACAAAACACTATATTACGTTTATTATTGAAAATAGGCTATCTAACTTTAGTCGTCGATGTAAAATTGGGTGGGATGTTGACATTACCGATAGTATTATTTTCAGCGGCGTGACCCACCGATGCCAAGGCTCATTAAACCCTCTAAATTCAACTCTCTTTGAAATAAAAAGTTATGAATTTAATAAAATAGTTAGGGATTGTGACCTTTATAAGGTTGCTGATTCAGATTATTGCAATGGTACCTCTTCAAAAAATGAAAAAAAAGACCTAATGAATCAGTCTCTTGAAATAATAATGCCTATACTGCAAAAAAATCCAGATTTATGTATTCTATTGTCTTATGACATTTTGGCGTTAACATATCGTTTTTTGAATACAAATTTATTTGAGGAAAGATTACCTCTTTGTATATGTGGAATAAACAATAAAATTTCACCTAAAGTAGTTGCAAATATTTTCTGCAACATGCATTCTTTCGATGCAAAGCGTGCAAATACAATAAACAAAAAGACATCTATAGATTATAACAGTGTATTTAATAACCTAAGTGACTATTATCTATATTCAGATATAACTTTTCTAATTGAAGATAAACTAGGTTTTAATAAGCGAAAAAATAATGACTTGGTAAAAATTATACGAGACACAATTGAAGACAACATAAATTATTTTCCGGTATTTGTTACAAGTAACGATGTAAGCAAAAGTGAATTTATTACCGTAGATATTTCTAACATTAAAGACTTTCCAAATTCAACAAAGATAAATGAAATAACTGACTTGAAAATTGCAATTAATAGGCTGTTATTAGAGTTCATACTATTTATCTATACCCTTTCAAATGATATTTATTGGCGAAGTGGATTCAACGAGACAGAAAATTTTATTGAACGAACGGCTGGTGAACTCCTAAGGTCATTTTCAGCGCTTGACAATTTGGATAGTAATATAGAAAACCAATACTTATTATACCTAAATGCAATGGCTTATTTTTTCGTATTTCTAAATCAAAATGAGCTTACCGGTTTTTCAAAAAAGCTTGAAAAACTGTGTTTTGAAGTATTTAAAGCAAGAGCTACCCATTCAATAAATATACCGCTTTCTAAAGATATGGTACTAGAAAATTTCAACGCCTATGTTGTTTCTATATTTATAGATAAAACAATAGTCCCAGATTACTTTTACTTTGAAGGCATTGAAAAAAGAGGTGAAAGAGAGCATTGTTACTACTTAGAATATAATAAATTCTATTCCCATTTTTTAAAGGAAAAGCCTATAATTTCAAGGTCTGAAAAGGACTTCCTACATATTTTAAAGGACTATGAGCTAATAAAAACAAAGGGTAATGTTTCCTATGGAGTGGAACGTAAATTTGAAGGAATGGGAAAAAAGATATATGTTCTAGCTGTACTTAAGGAAAAAATCAATATTTTCTAAAGTGGTTACACAGTTTGTTTATTTCGATTTTTCTTTGTAATATTTCAATCATAAAAAAGGAGTGCGGGCATATGCAGTGCTTATTGCCTTTATTATTAGTAAGAAAAATATTTGGAAGTTTATAAAAGTTTATCTTGACTTAAAGTGCTTTAAACATTATGATGTTAATAACACTATACTGTTTAAAGCATTGTTAATATTTTTTATTTTGGGAGGATGAAAAAATGGCACCATTAAATTATGGAAGGCATTTGCCTGCATTTATTTTACTATTTTTAGCAAAAGGTTCAACTTATGGTTCTGCTTTAATGAACCAGATGAAAGAAAGTATGCCATATTATTTTGATGATTCACCTGCAATATACCGTGCCCTTGGTGAACTTGAAAAATCTGGGTCAGTTATCTGTAATTGGGACACATCGTCATCTGGGGCAGCAAAAAAATACTACACCATAACCGAAATAGGGCTTCAAAAATTAATTGAATTTAAAGAGGACATTGAAATAAGAAAGAAAAATGCCGAATTTTTTTTGTTAGAATTTGAGGCATTAGAGAACGGAGGAAAAAAATAATGACATCAATAGCTTTATACTCAATTGCTTTTATTTCTTTACTTTTTTCTTTTATAAATGACAAAGAAAAAAGTATTAAAGGTCTTAAAACAGCATGGAAATCATTTAAAAATCTGATGCCTAGTGTTATAAGCGTTATGCTGTTTGTTGGCATTACTCTTTCATTATTGGATAAAAATATGATTTCCAGTATAATTGGTGCAAAGTCAGGCATTTTAGGTGTAGCAATAGCTTTAATACTAGGTTCTATTACATTAATCCCAAGCTTTGTTGCATTTCCGCTTGGAGGTGCTTTGCTAAATGCAGGTGCAGGATATGCACAAATTGCTGCGTTCGTTTCAACGGTAATGGCAGTGGGAATTATAACCTTGCCAATTGAAATAAAATATTTTAACAAAAATTTTGCAATAAAGCGTAATATTTGGGCGTTTTTTATATGTGTTACATTTACCGTAGTGATAGGGGTGGTTATGTAGTATGAAGATTTTAAAAACCTATAGGTGGAGTATTATTTTATTACTGGTTGTTTTGGTAATGTATTTGTACAATAGCGCTCTTGGAATTGAGGCATCTAAAATAACATTATCCAATTTGGAACAAATGCTTTCTCTTGTCCCCCCTATTTTTATAATTATGGGCTTAATGGATGTATGGGTTCCAAAGGAAACCCTTACTAAATATATGGGCAAGGAAGCTGGTATAAAAGGACTTTTGATCGCCTTCATTCTTGGAACAGCAGCCGCAGGACCGTTATATGTAGCATTTCCTATTGGTGTTATGCTTTTAAAAAAAGGTGCAAGATTATCTAATATCATCTTCTTTTTAGGGGTATGGTCAACAACAAAACTTCCAGTAATGCTGTTTGAAATAGCATCCATAGGGCTTAAATTTACCTTAATTCACATTTTTGTTAGTCTTCCACTGTATTTGCTTGTAGCATATTTAATTGAAAAAAGTGAACAAAAAAATGAAATAAACAGCATATATAAATTTGATATGGATTAGCAACGACTTCAGATAAATAATATTGTCAATAAGCAGTAATATTCTACTGTTTGTTGACAAATTAAGGAAAGTGAATTACAATTAAAAAAGGTTGCATATGAAATGCATTTTATCACTTGAAGACCGTTGTAAAGATAAAAAATCAAAATTTAATAATATCATGAAGATATTTTAGTTGCTAAGAAGGCTCAATTTGTGTCTTCTTTTTTTATTTTGTAAAGAAATGGGTGGTTATTATTAAAATTGAAGAGATTAAGGAAAAGTGGTGTTTTAAGTCAAGTAATAAAAAGGCAACCGTAGATATGTGGGACTCCATGGCAAATAGTTTTGGAGCAGACCTACTTCCTACATTTGAAGGCAATAAGTTTCTAAAGCTTATTGATAGGCACAAAATGATTGACAATAATTCAATGATTCTTGACGTAGGTTGTGGTACAGGGAGTTATGCGATTGCCCTTGCAGGCCACTGTAAAAAAGTTATTGGTATTGACCTTTCACCAAAAATGATTGAAATTGCAAAAGAACGTGCCATTAAAGAAAACATAGCAAATGTAGAATTCTATTGTATGGATTGGCATGAAATGGATTTATCAAAGGAAGGTTATGAAGACAACTTTGACCTTGTTTTTGCACACATGACCCCTGCGGTGCAAAGCTGGGACACTTTTTTAAAGCTTTCACAGGCTAGCCGTGGATGGTGTGCATTATCAAAACCAACTCGCCGTATTGACCCTGTATCAGATGCAGTTAAAAACCTTGTTGGAATATCTGAAAAGAGAGAAAGCAGTGACGACGATATTGTTTATGCCTTTGAATTGCTGTGGAGTAAAGGAGTGTGTCCTCTGCTTGAATATGAAAAACAAAAATGGCATATGAAAAAAAATTTTGAAGAAGCATATGGCCTTTATGTTAATAGATTAAAAACATATCGGCAGTTATCGTTGGAAGAAGAAGAAAAAGTGGTGGCATATCTTAAAAGTATCGCTAAAGACGGATTCATTTGTGAGGATGTTGATACCACCATTACGACAATGGTTTGGCATATTTAAAAAATAGGAGGGTCAAAAAATGAATAGAGAATTGTGGAATAAGGCAGTTGAATTTCATGGACATGAGTGTCCTGGGCTTGCAATCGGCTTTAAGGCATGTGAAGCAGCCGCACAAAAAATGGGAATAGGTGCTTCCGATGATGAAGAAATTGTTTGTGTTACAGAAAACGATGCATGCGGCGTTGATGCAGTGCAGTCAATATACAGTTGTACCATTGGGAAAGGCAATTTAATTTACCGAGGCACAGGGAAACAGGCTTTTTCCTTCTTTAACCGTGGAAACGGAGAAAAGCCGCGTGTATGCTTAAAGCCAGGTAAAAAGAAGGAATTGGATAGACAACAGTGGATGGATTATCTTTTAAATGCGCCTGTTGACGAAATATTTAGTTTTTCAGAGCCAAATTTTCAATTGCCTGAAAGAGCTAGACTTTTTGAAACCCTTGTTTGTGAAATTTGCGGAGAAGGTGCACCAGAACACAAAATGCATATACAAGATGGAAAAACGGTTTGTGAAGATTGCTTCAAAGAATATAAAAGAGGATGGTAAAGGAGCATAATAAAATGAAAAAATTTAAATTCATTAACTATAAATTTATAGGAATTATGATTGCAGTTGCACTGGCTATCGGTGGATGTGGGGAAAAAGCCACTCCTACTTCGGCAGAAGCACCCGCAGAAGCCCAACAGACACAGACCGCAGAAACTGCCACAACTGCTGAATCTGAAACACCCAGTGTGGTAACAGATGTTTATAATCGTCAGGTGGAACTGCCTGAAAAAATAGAAACAATCGCTGCAATAGGGGGTGCTACACGCATTCTTACTTATGCCGGATGTGCAGATAAGCTTGTTGGTGTAACGGATATGGATAAACAAAATGTTTCCACAATGCCCTATACGGCTGTTAATGCTGAAGCTTTTAAAGATTTAACTTCCGTAGGCAGTGGCGGAAGCAATGATACCTGTTACATAGAGGCCTTGGTAACGCTTCAGCCGGATGTGATTTTCGGATTGACCGATGAAGATACAATTAAAGACATCGCAGAAAAAACAGGAATACCAACCATAGGAATTTATCCAACAGGGATGTTTGATGAAAGCTTCTATTCTGCTTTAGATTTAATTGGTAACGTTATGGGAACACAAGAACACTGCACAGAGGTTGTAGATTACATTAAAAAATGTCAAACCGATTTAAATGACCGTACCAAGGATATTCCTGATGACCAAAAGCCAACGGTTTATACAGGTGCAGTTAGCTTTAAGGGCGGACATGGTTTTGAGGGTACATACGGGGCCTATCCTCCTTTTGATGCTGTTAATGCCAAAAATGTTGTTGATGAAACAGGCAAAACCGGAGCCATGTTAATTGATCTTGAAAAGGTGATGGGTTGGAACCCGGATATAATTTTCTTAAACCCAACCAATATGGAGCTTGTTAATGAGGATTATGCAAAAAATGCGGCTTATTATGATGGATTGAAAGCGGTTCAAAACGGAGAGGTTTATTCACAAATTGCATATAATTATAACTGGACAAATATGGAAATATCCATTGCCGATGCTTACTACGCTGGTAAAATAATTTATCCTAAACAATTTGAGGATATTGATATGGCAAAAAAAGCAGATGAAATTTTCACTGTAATGCTTGGTCAGCCATTTTATGAAAAGCTGGTGACCGATGGTTCAAAATTTGACAAAATAACCATAGGAGAATAGATGTATAATGAATGAACAAAGTAATTATAAAAAATACATTCGTTTTAAATTGCTGTTTATTTTGTTTTTAGCTGCGGCAACTGCTGCAGCTACCTTGTTTGCCATAAGTGCGGGGTCCGCTGAACTTTCCCTAAAGGAAGTTATAATGACGCTTTTTGGACATGGAGATGCCAAATCAGCAATTGTAATTTTTAATATTCGCCTTCCAAGAATTATAACAGCAATTGTAGCTGGAATAGGTCTTGCAACCGTAGGGTGTGCAATGCAAAGCATCCTTCGTAATCCTTTAGCCTCTGCGTCTACACTGGGAATTGCACAAGGGGCGGCTTTTGGGGCTTCTTTTGCAATCATTGTGCTTGGGGCGGGAATTCAGAACCAAACCTTGGATGGAATTACAATTTTAAACCCCTACACTGTGTCTTTTTGTGCTTTTGTAAGTGCGATGCTATCAACGATAGTTATTCTTGGGCTTTCATATTTCAATAAAGTTACGCCAGAATCTATGGTGCTGTCAGGGGTAGCACTAAGCACTTTGTTTTCTGGTGCAACCACTCTTCTTCAGTATTTTGCTGCGGATGTTAAGGTTGCCGCTGTGGTATTTTGGACATTTGGGGATTTAGGGCGAACCAGCTGGCAAGAAGTTATCATTATGTCTGTAATTGTAGCTTTGGCACTTGTTTACTTTGTGTTTAACCGATGGAACTTTAATGCCCTTCAAAATGGCGAAGAGACCGCAAAGGGACTTGGCGTTAACGTGGACACTATGCGTATGGCAGGCATGTTTATTTGCTCTTTAACAGCGGCGACCATTGTATCTTTTATTGGCATAATTAACTTTATTGGGCTTATAGCACCCCATCTTGTAAAAAGATTTGTTGGAAGCGACTATAGATATCTTCTTCCTGCTTCTGCACTAATGGGAGCATTTTTACTTGTGCTTAGTGACACCGTTGCACGGTTAGTAGTGTCTCCTGTTATTTTGCCTATTGGTGCCATAACATCTTTTTTGGGTGCACCTTTGTTTTTATATTTATTGTCGAAAGGAGTAGGGAAAAGATGATTGCAGTTAAAAACTTGGATTTTTCTTACAAGGGAAACAATAAAATACTGAGTAAAGTTGCATTTGATGCCATAGAAGGACAGTGTATTGCAATATTAGGGAATAATGGAGCAGGTAAAAGCACACTAATAAAATGCCTTAACCATATTTTAATGCCTAAAAACGGTTCAATATATATTAATGGTCAAGATGTGCACAAATTGGGGCGAAATGAGATTGCAAAACATATGGCATATGTAGCACAAAAGAATGTAAGTGAACGTTTTACAGTATTTGATGCTGTACTGTTAGGACGAAAACCGTATATTCAGCTGGAAGCAAAAAAGAATGACGTTGATATAACAGAAGCTGTTATAAAACGTATGGGGTTAGAGCCTTTTTCACTGCGCTATGTAGATGAGCTTTCAGGGGGAGAAATGCAAAAAGTGATGCTGGCAAGAGCATTAGCACAACAGCCCAAAGTTCTTCTTTTAGATGAACCAACCAGTAACTTAGATTTGCGCAATCAATATGATGTTCTTGAAGCAGTTAGAGAAATAGCAAAGAAAGAAAATATTAGCGTTATAATAGTCATTCATGATTTAAATCTTGCAATTAGATACTGCGACAAATTTTTGTTTTTTAAAAATAGCAATGTTTATGCTTACGGAGGAAAAGAGGTAATGACACCCGAGAATATAAGCCATGTATATGGAATGCCTGTTGCAGTTGAAACAGTTAAGGGCGTTTCTATGGTGATTCCTATGCCTGAAATCTGATTGAACCTTTTGGGGCGATTTTGGAATTAAAACGGGTTACTCCTTAGCAAGCAGTTATTGTAATGGTAGTTTTTTTATAAAACTCCATTTTTCACCTACCCCTGCGGTAATAAATATTATATCAATGAAAGTAGCACTGAGAAAAAATCTCAGTGCTATGTTTATTTATGAACCCCTAATGATATTGAAAATATTATAGATTCATTTTTATAGATAATCACTACACTTTAATAGAATAGAGTTAGATATAGCCATTATTCAACAACCCCTAAAAGCTGGGCAGCAGTTAACGCCATAATTTTTGCAGCGGCCTTCATTTCCTCTATCACTGCATATTCATCAGATTTATGTGCCAAAATCAGGCGTCCTGGCCCATAAACAATGCACTGTTCCATGCCTCCTTTATGGACAATATATTTCTGATCGTCCATGCCGGGACTTACGGAAAACTCCATTTTTTTACCAAGGAACGTCTCTCCTGCGGCCAACACGGTATTTACGATTTCCGTATCACTGGAAACCAAAGTAGGATTATCTTCCAAATGATATTTTATGGAATAAGAAATACCTGGCATTTCTTTGAGTGTTTTTTCACACACTTCCTCAATTTTTGATTTTGCCCATGCCACACTAAGTTCGGGAATCAGTCGCCAGTCAAAGCTTATTTTACAGCTTGGAGGTACCGTATTTACTTTTTCACCTGCATGAATCATGGTTACAGTCAGTGTTGTTTTTTTACATTCCGGAGGATTAATTGGCAAAGGTGAAAACTCAGAAATCAAAGGTTCTATATCCGTTTTGATGTTATTTAGCAGTCGGTTGGCAAACTCAATGGGGTTAATTCCTTGGCTTGGCATGCTTCCGTGGCTTTGTTTTCCCACAATATTGACATCAAACCACACGGTTCCACGGTGTCCAAGGCAAACCTTATCCACATCAAGGCATTCGGTGATAATGCAATAATCGGTGTTTTCCTTGTGAAACCAGCCTTGTTCCACCATATAGCCAACACCGCCTTTTCCCCCACTTTCCTCATCACAGGAAGCAGAGCTCATCACGGTGCCTTTTAGCTGAATCCCTGCTTCTTGCAGGGCTTTGATGGCAATAATCTGGGAAACGATACCGCTTTTTTGGTCTGAAGAGCCTCTGGCATAGATTTTGCCGTCTTCAATATCACACCCATAAGGGGCATGTAGCCAGTTTTCGCCTTCGGGAACGACATCGTAGTGACCCGTAAAATGGATATTGGGGCGTAGAGATTCCCCTTTGAGTGTACCAACCACATTGATTCTGGGAAGTCCAATGCCATCGGGGTCAACTTCCTTAAGCCTTTCTTCTGGAACGGATATGTATTGAACCTCCATTCCCATTTTTTCCATCATACTACCAATGGCTTTTGTGCACTTGTCGTAGTTGTGTCCGGGAGGATTTTGTGTTGGGATTGAAAATATATCCACTGCAAAATCAATTAATGTTTGCTCCAAGCTCTCAACAGCGTCGTCAATTTTTTTAATCATTAAATCTCTTTTCACCATATCTCACTCCTTATATTATATAAAAATAATAAAAGCCCATCTGTATATTCCAAGACTTTTTAGAATCTACTGATCGGCTTTCAAATTTAAAGAACCCTTCAATAAAATTGCATTGAATATGTGTGAAAGTCAAATCAATCGCTGAAGCTTTATCAGTCCACATCTTAAAACAAAATACTTTATTTATGTAATATATTACCTGATTTTGTGGGAATGTACAGACTAAACCTTAAATAAGTTCTTATTTCTTATGATCTATTACGTAAGAAAACCCATTGACAGCTATTGCTAATAATGGGCTTGTCTAAGTTCTGACCACAGGCAAAACCTTTAGTTTTCTTAATACAAAAAAATCGCCGCAGATAAAAACCTGCGGCTACAAACAAAACCATAACTTTGGGAGAAAGTTATCAAATATTAAAATTAAAACAAATCTATTGATAAATTTTAGGAGATTGGTATTTTAGTGTAACTTATTTCTTGTACTGAGGGTAACATTTGTCAATTGTCTCTGTAATGCCTTTTATAGCCTCGTCAGAAATCAAGCCAAATGGTTTACGGCATGGACCTACTGGCTGCCCAATAATATTTGTTGCTGCTTTTATAATAGAATTAGGGTTTCCATATTTAAAGCAGTCTCTAATGGCACGAATAGAATCTTGAGCCGTTTTTGCAGCTGCAATATCCCCCTTAATATAGTTCTGATATATGCTCACCATAACTTCTGGAATAACATTTGCTACTGCTGTGATGCCGCCCTTTCCGCCTGCCATCAATGTCCAGAGGATAAGAGAGTCATTGCCTGAAAGAACTGAGAATGTGTTTGAGTCTGTTGCTTCAATATATCTAAGAATGTTATCAAAGTTACCACTTGAATCCTTTACACCCTTAATGTTTGAACAATTATTTGCAAGCTTTGCAACTGTTGTGTAATCAATGCTTACACCTGCCCTTGCTGGAATATTATAAAGTACAATCGGAACATCAACTGATTTTGAAACAGATGAAAAATGCTCATAAAGCTCGCTCTGGTTAAGGGCTGCAAAGTAAGGTGTTACAAGAGAAAGTGCATCAACGCCCATATCCTGTGCCGTCTGTGCAAGCTCAACAGTATCTGCTGTACTTACACAGCCTGCTCCTGCATAAATAGGAACTCTTTTTTTAGCCTCGTCCACTACAATTTGCATTACTCTTTTTTTCTCTTCCATCGACATAATATAGAACTCTCCGTTGGTTCCAAGAGTAAATATTCCGTCTACACCTGCAGCAACCTGTCTGTTAACCTGATTTCTTAGCTCAGCCTCATTGATTGAACCATCATCAAACATTGGGGTTACCATTGCGGCAACTATACCTTTAATTTCCATTAAAAACACTCCTTTTTTTTTATAATTATTATTTTCGGATTACTTTTACATAACTTTTTTGTAAAGGTTTCTTATGTCTTCCATACTTAATTCCTTCATATTGTTCACAAGAAGTCTTGTCTGTTGGCTTCCACTTTCAACAAGAATCTCTAAATCTTCAGTTGGCACACCGAAATCCTTCAAGCTTGTTGGAATTTCCGTTACTTTAACAATATCTTTTATTTCATCTACTATGTACTTTGCTTTTTCAGCTGATGTTTTAGAAGAAAATTCAGGGAATACAGCATCACAAAGTTTTGCTAGTCTATTCTGGCAAACATCCATGTTAAACTCCATAACGTGGGCAAATAAAATTGCATTTGATACACCATGGGCAATATGATACTTACCGCCTAACGGATAAGCAAGCGCATGAACTGCTGTAGTGCCACTGCCAGTAATTGCAACGCCACCGTAGAAAGCACCCAGAAGCATGGCTGATTTTGCCTCCACATCATCTGCATTCATATAGGCCTTTTTGATGTTTCTGAAAATAAGAGCTGCCCCTTCAAGTGCATAGGTATCGCTAAAAGGGGTTGCCTTCTTTGATGTAAAGCACTCCACCACGTGAGCAAGCGCATCTACTCCTGTTGCCGCAATAATTGATTTTGGAAGTTTTGCAATCATTTTTGCGTCCAAAATTACATAGTCAGGAATCATATTATCGCTTACAATCCCTTTCTTTGTACTTTCTTCAGGTATTGCAACAATCGCATTGCATGTTGCCTCGCTTCCTGTCCCGCAGGTTGTCGGAATCATTATTGTTTTAATTCCCTTTTTCGCCACACTTGGGTCTATCAAAAGATCTTTAATTGCGTAGTCCATTCCCTTTAGAACAGCACAAAGTTTAGCTGCATCCATAACACTTCCGCCGCCAACCGCAACAATGAGGTCGCCCTGTGCATTTTCTACCTCTTTAATTACTCTCTCTACATCCTGATAACTTGGTTCAGGAGTAAGGTTATCAAAAACCTCATATTTAACTCCCGCAAAATCAAGTTCATTAAGCACAACATCAACAAGGCCTGTCCCTCTAACGCCCTTATCTGTAAATATAATAACTTTTTTTGCATCTTCCTTGGCAACTATGTCTTTGATGTTCCCAATACTTCCTTCTCCCCCATACACACATGAAGGAACTTTAATTTGATATGTCATTATTTTTCACCTCTTAGAATTTTTTTAAATTTCATGCACTCAATATATATAAGAGCAAATTTCACGCCAAAATCATGTGATGTGAAACAAATTATTTTTTTTGTACTAAAATTGTTAAAAAAGTATAAATAACCCATTAATTCAACCTGCTATCATTAAACATTGATTCATATTTTACACTTTTAATTACTAAAGATTAATAAATTCATTTGCAATTTACTTCCTTTGTTGCAAAATGCCCGTTGCATACGTTGCATTTTACAAGAAATACGTTTATATCAATACACAAGTCAACCTATATTGTAAGCAAAATTACATAACCATACTAATGCAGGGATAGTAATTGCAGACATTAATGTGGATGTAAGAACAATTTGTGATCCTCTTATGTAGTTTCCGCCATATTTTTTTGTAAGAATTGAAGCAAAAGCAGGGCACGGCAATCCCAGTGTTACAACAGCTACAAGTGCCAATTCTAAATCCATACGAAACATTTTAAATAAAAATAAAACGAATATAGGGATTACTCCAAGCCTTATGGCAACGATTGCCCACGCAAATTTATTTTTAAACATTACGTCCAAAGAATAACCAGCTAAATTCATCCCAACCACTAACATCCCTATGGCAGCATTTCCTTTTGCTAATGTGTCTATAAGGTTTTGTATTGGCACAGGCATTGGTATTCCCAAAACGCTAACAGCAAGACCAATAATCATAGCTATAATTAATTGATTTTTAAACATGCCCAAACTTATTTTAGTGCTAAATGGTGTATCCTTTTGTAAAAGTAAAAATCCATAGGAATTTGTCATTAGCCTAATAAAAAGAATAAATATAGACATATAAAATAGACCTTTACTTCCAAACACACCTTCAATAACAGGTATTCCCATCATTCCGAAATTGGAAAACAAAATGCAGTATTTATATAAATTTTTGTCTAACTGCGGCTGCTTTGTTGTTTTATTAAAAATAAAGCCTAAAACAAATTCAAATAAAATTACAATAAACGAAATTATAATAAGTAATCCACACTCGGTTAAGACGTCCAATGTAAATTCAAATTGCATAGCTTTAATTATAGCGCACGGCAACATAACAGTTGAATACACATAGGTAAGTACACCCACAGCCGATTCGTCAAGTTTCTTTTGCCTCATTATAAAAAACCCAATAAGCATTATTGAAAACAGAACAAAAACCTGCTGAATAGTTACCAAAAACACCTCCATTTTGTTCCCCTTCCAATTTGAATACTTTAACATGCCTCTTAGTTATATAAAATGCTGACAATAGAATCCCATCGTCAGCATTTTATTTTTCGATATCTAAATATTTAATTATTTAAGATAATCTGCGAAAGTCATGAAAAGTTCTCTCTGTTTTTCTAACTCCGCAATTGTATCATTAACAGAAAGCGCATATGGTTCCTGGAAGCAGAAACTATTTACTTCACTCTTAAATTCTTCATCATTTTCAACAATGTCAAGGATTGCTGCATTCATAGCTTCTACTAAAGCAGGGTCTGTTCCCTTTGGTGCAAGGCACGCATATAGAGTGTTAAGAACCAACTCAGAGCAACCTGTATCCTTTGCAGCTGGAATATCACTTATAAGGTCAGGGCTTTTTTCAAGTAATGTACAAAGTGATTTAACATCCCCATTTTCAATGTATTCCTTTGCGCCTGAATAAGGAGCAATTGTAACGTCAACATGTCCACCAAGTAAAGATGTTAAACGCTCAGCAGCATCGCCGGCATCAATCACATTAAACTGTGTACCAGCAGCCTTCTCTAGAATTACAGAAGCAAGATAAACACCGCCACCTGTTGAAATGCCGAACTTGATGTTTCCTGGATTTTCTTTTGAAGCTGCAATAAGCTCCTCCAATGTATTATACGGAGCATCCGCTGGAACTAAAATATTTTCGCCAGACTGCTTGCCGTAGATAGCTACAGGTTCAAATGAATCAAAGCCAAAATCTGTAAGGCCTGTTGCTTCATTGCCTATCAGTGCTCCTGTGTTTGTTAATACAAATGTGTAACCATCGGTTTCACCATCTTTGTATTCTGTCATACAAATAGCACCATTACTTCCTGTTACATTGTTCACTACAACAGATACGCCAAGCTTGCTTTCAAGCTTTCTTGCTAAAAGCCGTGCCATGTAGTCTGTGTCACCGCCTGCACCATGTGTTACAGCAAAATTAATTGTCTTTGTTGGCCAATCAATTTCACCCTCCGCCTGTGCCTCTGCTTTTGCTGGTTTACTTGCTGGTGTAGTTGCAGCCTCTTTTGCTGTACTGCTGCATCCTGTAAACATTGAAATTGCCAAAATACTAGCGAACACTCCTGTTACTAACCTCTTCATAATAAATTCCTTCCTTTCTCCTTTGAAATTATGTAATTTTATTAATAATATTAATAAAAATATTATTCTTTGTTTACTCTTCCTCAATAAGAAGCGAAGCTGTTTCCCTTTTGCTGCTCCTTATTGACAAAAATACTACAACTACAGTAATCACTATAAATATACAAAAAATAGGATGATTGATAGGTGAATCAGAAGTAATAAGCTGAGAAACCTTTCTTAAATTGGATTCCAAAGTTGGTCCCAAAATAAATCCTAAAATAAGCGGTGAAGTTGGTATTTGCGCTTTAATTAAAAGGTAACCTACAAGACCAAAAGCAAAAACTCCCAAAACATCAAATGCGCGGTTGCTATCGCCTATTGCCCCTACACAGCAAAGAACTACTATAATAGGGAGCAAATAATTTTTGGAAACCTTGAGTACCTTTATAAATCCCTTCATGCCAACAAGCATAAAAATAAGCATCATAATTGAAGCAATAATCATTGCGAAGAAAATACCGTATACGGTTGCACCACTCTTTTGGAAAATTAATGGCCCTGGGGACACACCATGAACCATCAAGCCACCCAAAAGCATTGCTGTTACAGCATCTCCTGGAATGCCAAGGGATAAAAGTGGAATCATAGCTCCACCAATACCGCCATTATTTGCAGTTTCAGATGCTACAATCCCATCAATAATTCCCGTTCCAAATTTTTCCGGAGTTTTTGATGAATTTTTAGCCACTGTGTAGGAAATCATGCAAGATACACCGCCGCCTATCCCTGGTAAAATACCAACACCAAGTCCAATCAGCGCCGAACGAATAGCATTGCCTATTTGACTTGTAAACTCTTTAAAGGTAAAGCCAACACCACTAATTTTCACATCATCTCTAACCGTAAATTCCTCGTCGTTTCTAACTGTGGCAGCATACTTGATTACCTCTGTAATTGCAAATAGTCCAATAAGAACCACTAAAAGCTTAAACCCTGCTGTAAGATTTGTATTGCCAAATGTAAATCTAGCCTTTGAGTCAATAGGTGAAAGACCAACTGTAGCTAAAGCTGTACCTATAATGGCACTAATCAGTCCCTTTACTAAGTCCTTCCCTGTTAATGTAATTACAAGCGATAAAGAGAAGATAGTGAGAGCACAGTACTCAAACGGCCCAAACTTAATAGCTAGGGCAGCTAACTTAGGCGAAATTAAAATTAAAAGAACAATACCGATTAGCGTACCAATAAACGAGAAAACAACGCCAACCCCCAATGCTTTTGCCGCTTCGCCCTTTTCTGCCATAGGGCTTCCGTCAAAACAGGTTGCAACAGAGGATGGCGTACCTGGTATATTAAGTAAAATGGCTGAAATTAAACCGCCTGAAATACCGCCAATATATAATGCAACCAAAGTTGAAATACCCTGCACAGGTGTCATTGCATAAGTTACTGGCAAGAACATTACAACCGCCATAGTGGCAGTAAGACCTGGTATAGAACCAAAAATAATACCGATTACAACCCCTATTGCGATCAGTGCAATAGTAAATGGGTCTGTACATACGTTTAAAAATCCTTCTAAAACCATTTTTTCATCTCCCTCCTAATTAAAATCCAAATATACCAGCTGGAAGCAGTACATTTAAAAAGCGAACGAATACAAAATCAATTGCACAGGCAAACACTAATGCAACAACAAAAGTTAAAATGTAGTTTCTGTCCTTCTTTGGTGTTAAAAGTAAAATCTCACCAAACAAAAAAGCGATTGTTGTAATTAAGAATCCAATTCCCTTCATAGTTACAACATAAATCCCTAAGTAAACGAAAGATAAAACCACTTCTCTGTTATCAGCAATTTGTTGAAATAGAGACACCCCGTTTTTAAAATCCACCCCTGAAGCGACCGCCTCTTTCCTTTGTTTAATTCCTCTTAAAACAAGAATTAAGCTTAAAATTAAAAGGCAAGCACCCCAGAACCTAGGCATAAACCTAGCATCTAAAGGTGTAGCTCCGCTGCCTGTAAAAACTGCAATTTGTCCCGTAAAGGCAAGATATACAGATGAAATAACTGTTAGAACAATGCCCGGGTACAGATTCTTGCGATAATCCATATCCATTTCCTCCTTAAATAAAATAAGTCCTTTTTAAAAAATATAATTATTTGCCTGCCCATTTAGGATGATTATATACTTTCTTGTCGGCCACATAAGGCCATTTTTCTCCGTTCATAACAGCAAGACAACCGTCTATGCACATAGTTGCCATATTTATTACAGCTTCTCTTGTCTGTGCTGCACTGTGTGGTGTGACTATTATGTTTTTGGCACAAAGAATTGCATCCCCTTCAGCTGGGTCAGCCGGCTCACACTCAAAAACATCTAACGCAGCGCCTGCAATAACATCGTTGTTAAGGGCATCAATAAGGTCTGCTTCATTAACTATTCCACCTCTTGAACAGTTAACAATATAGGCTGTTTTTTTCATACTTAAAAGCTGTTTTTTTTCAATCATGTTCCTTGTGCTTTTAATCAGCGGAACATGCACAGATACAAAGTCTGCTTCTTTAATTAATTCCTCATAATCTGAATAATATGTATACCCTCTTGCTTCAATTTCCTCTTTAGAAATAAACGGGTCGTAACCCAAAATCTCCATCCCTACCTCTTTGCACATTTGAGCCGCCTGATTACCTATGTTTCCAAGCCCTATAAATCCTGCTTTTTTGTTCAGAACTTCAGTGCATCTTCCCTGATTTCTAACAACAGAAAATTTTCCTTCACAGGTACCTGTATGGGCATTGATCAGATCTTTGCTAAGAGAAAAAATAAGAGCAACTGTATGTTCTGCAACCGAACGTGCATTAGCACTTGGTGTAATTACAACAGGAATGCCTGCCGCTGTTGCAGCTTCAACATCAACACTGTCATATCCTACACCCGTTCTTCCTATTACTTTAAGATTTGGGGAAGCGAAAATTGCATTGCTGTCCATTTTACCGATTCTTACTATGATTGCTTCCGCATCTTTCATTTCCCCAAGATAATTGTTTGGCTCTCCATCGTTTGCGACATAAATGTCTGTTATGCCATTGCTTTTAAGTCTATCCATTCCTTCACAGCAAACTGCCTGTGTCATCACAAACCTACCCACTTTTAAACCCTCCTTATGATTTATATAATTAGTAATTTGAATTTAAGAGTATAGCACTCAATATAAACACGTATTAAAAAGATTAGTGCATTCTTATTACCATATATAATTTATAAGCAAGATTCGTGCCAACTTTATTTGTTTAAATAAAAGCTTGTTTTTTGGTGGTTTTACACATTTTTTACATATACCATTTGTTAATATGTTACACAGGAATTTCATCATTTTTCCAAATAGTTTATTGTATTTAAAACCTTGTATTTTTTAACAAACAAGCAAGGTTGCATATATCAACATTGTGCAACCTATACTTGCAACAACAATATCATTTTCACTTTTGCCTGCTAAATTTTATTGATTTTCTTTCATCTTCCTCCACAAAGTAGTTCTATCTATCTTTAAAACATCACAAACTTTTTTTACTGAGCCCCCTTCCTTTTCAAAAATATAGTTAATGTATTTGCTTTCAAATGCTTTTAGTGACAACTTACTTCTTAACAACTCTTCGTCTATGCCCTCATTTAAAAACTCCTCACTAAAAGAATCGTTGTCATCCTCTAAGTCTTGTTGGCTTATTAAATTATTGTCACAAATAACAACCGCTCTCTCTATCAAATTCTGAAGCTCACGCACATTCCCTCTGAACTGGCTGTTGGCAAGAAAGTCTATTGCCTGCTCTGTAAAACCGTTTAACTGTTTTTCATACTTCTGCTTGTACTTCTCCATGTAAAAATCACTTAAAAGTTTAATATCCTCAACCCTACCCTTTAACAGCGGAATAGAAAAACTTAATGTATTTATTCTGTAAAACAAATCCTCTCGAAACTTACCTTCCAAAACCATCTTTTTAAGATTTTTATTTGTTGCACAAATAATTCTAATATCCAAAGGTATTACTTTACTATCTCCAAGACGCATAATCTCTCTTTCTTGAATTACCCTAAGCAACTGGCTCTGAATATTAAGGGGTATTTCACCTATTTCATCAAGAAATATAGTCCCCTTATGTGCCATTTCAAACACGCCTGCTCGTCCGCCTTTTTTACTTCCTGTAAAAGCCCCTTCTTCATAACCAAAAAGTTCGCTTTCTATTATGCTTTCAGGAAGGGCTCCGCAGTTTATGGCTACAAACGGCCCATTATTTCTATTACTGAAATTGTGTATACTTTGAGCAAACAGCTCTTTTCCAACGCCGGAGCTGCCTTGTATTAGTATTGTGGAATCATATTTACTAAATTTCTTAGCCTTATCAACGCTTTTTTTCATGGCTTCGCTTTCAAAAATAATATCCGAAAAATTGTATTTTGCTTTAAACCCTTTCCCTAAAAGCTGTGTTCTTACTTTTTGCTCAAACTTTTGCAGCTTCTTAACATCCTGAAATACAGAAACCGAGCCTTTATGCTCACCCAACACTCCAATAGGAATTTGGGTCAGTGTAATGCTTTTATCATTTACTTTTTTTATCACATCATATACAGGGCTATCATTATAATTCAATGCATTTCCCTTGCTATCAAAAAAAACCTCGTCCAGCTTTTTACCTATGAAATCATTTTTCTCCACCCCTAATATTCCTTGGGCAACCCTGTTGTAAGCTACAATGGTATTGTTTTCATCCGTTGCAATTACGCCATCACGTACATAGTCCATAAGGGCTAAATATCTTTTGTTGTCTTCTATCTGGTCTTTTAGAATTCTTAAAATTTCTTCTGCTTTAGCTAAAGCATTCATTACAGAGGTTTCGCCACTTCTTATAAGATAGCATTTACACCCCATTTCCTGACACACTTTTGATACTCGGGTATCCCCCATAAAGGTTTTAATACCTTTTTCCACACAATCTTTTACGATAAAGCTAATATCTTCTCCGTGTTTACGATTTATTTTCACTGCATTAACCTTTTTTATGCTTTGAAGAAGGTCAAAGCCGTATATTATATTTTCAGAACCCAAAACAGCGACTGTTTCATCCGATTCAAAGATGTCCTTTAAGCTATTTATTATGTCGTATGCCCCTATTCTCATCTCAACAACAGCAATTGAAGCAAACATATTTTTTACAGCACTGTATACACCCCCTCGGGAGATCACCACCAACGGCTTCTTATGAAGAATAAGTTCTTCAATATTTGTGTTTCCATCTGTATCTGCCATTACAACATCTATGTTTTTTAGGTTTCTCTTTGCCACTACGTCCTTACAAATTTCAAATAATTCTTCGTAGGGGGCTATTATTAAAATATCCTTCATAATTCATCATCCTTGTCAAATTAAGTGTATAATATTTTTGTAATCATTTTCATAACTCTCTACATATCAGTATTAACATTTTTTATCAGGTTAGTATATTTCATATAACAGAAAAGCGACCGAAAAAGAAAGCTGATGTTAGTAACACCAACTTTCTCTTTTCAAAGGAATTGTGAAGAAGTTATTTCATATCTATTGAAAATACTTCCGACGGATTGTTGACCAGCATATCACTAATGGCGTCATCAGTTATTCCAACCTTTTTTAATATAGGTACAAAACGAAGAAGTAAATAATCCAATCCGTTCCCTATTCCTTGGTCTTTAACATAGGCACTGCAGGCTTCTCTTTTTCCGCCGTCCATGCCAAGAACTATTTGTTTGCCGTACCCTTTTTCAATAAGCCACCTTATATTTTCGGCAATCAAAACATCAGGGCAATACATGGCCTTATTCGGCTCATCAAAACAAATTGTTGCCCCTGTGGCTAATATTTGCTCGTGGTAATATTTATCCAGATTTCTTTGCATATGGCACAAAACAACCTTTTCCGCATTTCCCCCATATTTTTTAATAAGATCAATGCTTTCTAAGGCCATGGTTCCGAAATCTGTATGAAAGGACACCGCACATCCTGTGTTTTTTTGCGTAATAGCTGCAACATTAATCGCTTTTTCTTCCAGCTTAGTTATAATCCGATAGCTGGTTCCCGCCTTTATTAAGCCTGCCTTTGCCTTCCCTCTTTCTACAACAGGGCCGTTATAGCTGTGAATGTCCATGCCTTCTGTTATTTCTGCTATCATAAGTTCGGCAATTTTATTGGTATTAACAGTGGCCAAAAAAGACGTTGACTGACAGTATAGAGAACCCTTTTGGAATCCCGTTGTCATCATTATATTGCCTTTCCCTTGAACTTTGTTTGCAACACTCAGCATTTTAGGCACATTTCTTCCACAACCAATGGGGTCCATGCACACCATGGTTCTTCCGCCTGCTTTTATAAAACTTTCCATTTCTTTAGTGGCAGCATTTTCATCATCCATTAAATATGCACTGTCTAACATTATTTCAGGTCCTCCGCTGCGAATTAAATGGTCATGAGCGTCTGTTACCCCCATTTTATTTGGCGAAATATCCCCTAATACCGTTCTAATGATTTTCATAACTTCATCCTCCGCCTAAAATAATCTCTGCAAACTTCTTATATTCCATAAACTAAGTTAGGCAAAATTGTAGTTATTGCAGGTAAGTATGTCATAAGCAACAAAGCTCCTAATAGCAATAAATAGAATGGGATAGATGCTTTTATAAAATCCTCGGTTTTACACTTTGTAGCTCCGCAGGCAACAAACATAAGATTTCCCATTGGAGGCGTAAGTGACCCTATTGCCATATTAAATATAAATACCATTCCGAAATGAACGGGGTCTATACCAAAGGCTAACGCCACAGGTACCAGCATCGGTGCCAGTACAATTTGTGCCGCTGTTGCCTCAATAAACATTCCTACAATTATAAGAAAAAGATTTACTACTAACAAGAAAATATATTTATTTTTACAGAAGCTTATCAGCACATTGGTAATGGTTTGCGGAACCATCTCGGCTGTAAGCACCCACGCAAAGCAAGCGGCAGAACCTACAATCACCATAATTGTTCCTGTTGAAATTACAGTTTCTTTTATGCCCAGTACCAAATGTTTGAACTTAAGCGTTCTGTAGCAGAAACCAAGAATTAATGCATAAAGAATGGCAACTGCGCCAGCTTCAGTCGGTGTAAAAATGCCAAACCTTATTCCGCCAATAATTATAAACGGTAATAATAGCGGAAAGAAAGCAGGCTGAAAGGCTTCCCATAATTCTTTTGAAGATGCCCTTCTATCGTAAATTGGTTTATAACCGTGTTTCTTTGATATAACAGTTACCAACGCCATCATTGCCAAACATAATATAATTGCAGGAACGATGCCAGCTACAAACAGCCTTCCAATGGATGTATTAGTAACACTGCCGTAAATGATTGCAGCAATTCCTGGCGGAATTAAGGGTGTAATTATGGAAGATGCCGCTGTTACAGCCGTTGAAAATGGACGGGGAAATCCTGCTTTTTCCATTTCCGGAACAAGCATTTTTGCTTCCATGGCCGCATCCGCTAGGGATGAGCCCGACATACCACCCATTAATGTACTAAGTATAATATTCACCTGCGCTAAACCGCCCGTCATATGCCCCGTTAGAACCTTGCAGAATTTAAGCATTCTTTCAGTAATACCCGAGTAGTTCATAAATACCCCTGTTGCAACAAAGAAAGGCACTGCAAGCATTGGTATCGATTCCATCCCACTGATAACCCTTTGAGCCAAAAGCACAGCAGATGTTTGGTTACCCATAAAATATACAATGCACCCGCTTAGAACTGCTAAAAACACTGGTACATTGAGAAAAAGCAGTATCAGAAGAACAATTGTTGAAATTGCAATGGGAGACATTATTCTTCACCCTCCTTTGGCAGCCTGCCTGTGGCTTTCAAATAGGTATATAGTGTATTTTGAATAATCATAACCGCACTGCCTACGACTGCCGCAGTATCTATTACCCAATAGGGCAACCGAAGGTACGGCGTAAGCTTTGCAGCCGCATTAATACTAAGCCCGTAGGATGCCCACAAAAAATATACCAGAATTAAAGTTGAAACTATAAATATAAATAAGTCCAAAATTTTTCTTGCTTTTGCAGGAAGTCTTTCTGCTATGATGTCAATTCCAACATGACTTCCTGTTCTAAATGCAACACTTGCACCAAAGAAAATTGTCCACACGAACAAAAGAAGCTGTACTTCTTCAATCCAAGGGAAAGGCTGTCCCATAACTTTTCGCATGAATACACCAGCAAGAGTAATTATTATTAAAATAACAGTCGTTAAACCAGCTATAAATAAATCAAGATTTAATACAGTTTTTTTCAATATTTCCACTTTCTTCCTCCTAAGAATTAGCCATTATATAAGACTAATTGGCATCAAAAAATGCCACCCCTTGGCGCACAACCCTATTATTCACTTTTAATGACCATAGGAATGGCATTTTCAGCCTTTTGCCAAATTTACTTTTATTTATTTATTATTTCTAATATAGAATCATACAACCCAGGTGTCCATGTTCCATTGTCTTCATATTCTTTGTAAAGAGGTTTCACTAATTCTCTAAACGCCTCAACATTGTCAAGCTCAATTACATTACAACCCTCTGCCTTAAACTTATCTAACATTTCTGCAGTAAGTTCTTCATAGCACTCATTATTGTATAGTGCAGCCTCATCCCCTGCTTCCATAATAATTGTTTGCTGTTCCGGGGTTAATTTATTAAATACGTCATTGCTCATTACAAAGCAGCTAAATGTTTTTTGGTGCCCTGTAAGAGTTAAGTCTTTACATACCTCTTGGAATTTATTTGCATAAAGCACCGTTAAAGGATTTTCAACACCATCACAAACCCCTTGTTGCAAAGATGTATATACCTCTGAAAGTGCCATTGGTGTTGCAGCTGCCCCAAGCATATTAAACATTTTTACAGATATATCGTTATTGGGAACTCTTATCTTAAGCCCTTTTAAATCCTCTGGGTTTTCAACCGGTGTTTTCGTCAAAAGGTGTCTGTCCCCGTAAATCCAGTTGTTTGAAACAATTTTAAGGCCGGAATCAGTCAACTTTTCGCTTTGTTCTGCCCACCAGTCACTTGCTGTAAGCTTAAACATTTGATCATAGCTATCCATTAAATAGGGTCCCATAACCACGCCGAAATCCGGCACAAAATCCATTAAATACGAGCCGTCACAAATTGTAATTATATTTTCTCCCAACATCATCTGCTCCAGTAGGTCGCTCTTCTTCCCCAACTGTGAGCTTGGAAAAATCTGAATTTCAACTTCTCCATTGGTTTTTTCCGCAACCAAATCAGCCCATTTATGAGCGCCTTTATCTATGGGCTCATCTGTGTTATTTTCATATGTAAGCTTTAGTATAATCTTTTCCTTAGGTGCAGCCTCAGCTTTTTGTGCCTCAGTATTCGCTGGAACGGAAGCACTTTGGCTAGATGAAGTCCCGCTTGAACATCCCACCATCCCCAACATCATAACGCCCCCTAGTACACAAGCCATAATCCATTTAAAATTCTTTTTCATTTTAAATCCTCCTTGATATACACTTTTTAGTTACAAAGCTGTAAGGTATCCCTTTCCTTACAGATGTATTCTATATCAATTTGATACATTTTTCAATTATTTTGTTTCAAAAAAATCTATCAAATTTATATTTGTTTCACTTTGAAACCCGAATGTATATTATGTTTACATTTCACTCTATACAACGCAAAATATCTGTAATACTAGCCAAAATTTCATTTTAATCAGTAAAATCCACTGGTTTTTTTCAAAACCCATTTCAGTCTACTATTTATTATTTGTATTTACTAACAAAAAAGCCGCAGTTTTGTTTTAAACTGCGACCTCGAATTAGTTTATTCAATTTTAAGTTTTCTCCAAATTGTTGAACGGCTTATTCCTAAAATCTTTGTAGCGTTAGATAAATTTCCATTTTCATGTTCAAGGACATTTTTGATGATTTCAATTTCAAACTCCTCCAAGGTCTTGCTTCCATCATAAATTATTTGAAGTTGATTGACGTGCATAGAATTTACTGTAGCACTATTTTTTCTTTTGATATACCCGTTTATTTTTAGTGCCATGGAAATGGCCTTTCTGGCACTTTCCAAGCCAGACTTCATTAATATGCCCTTCATCCCCAAAATCTTTGCAAACTCCATGGTAACCGCATCTCCGATGATTACTTCGAAACCTTGCTGTTTCATTTCCTGCAGCAAAGGTGAAATTTCCTTTGGATTCATAATTGTAAATATATCCAACTTTGCGTTGGAGAGTATCTTTACCGCATGAGCAGTTTCTGTTACGTTTGCATACCCTATAATTGCAGTTTTTACCGAATTCCTCCCTACCTGCTCTATAAGGCTTATATAATCGTAACTGCTAACAGGAATATTGATTACAGGAATTGATAGATGCTCCTCTATCATCTCGGCAGTGCCGCCTCTGGATATTATAACATCATATCCTGCTCTTTCGGCCTCAACAGCAAACTTTAACCCTGCCTCCATTGTTCCAACAACTACCTGAATATTCAAATTATCAAAAGCTTTGGATGCTTGAAGTATATCATCTCTCAATTCCTCATAGGGAACAACTGCTAAAATTTTGACTTTATCCATTTATACTTCTCCCCATTTCATTTTAAAATAATTATAATCCGTCCTCCTTCATATTGCAACACGTTTTAAACAAAAAACACTTTAGTCCACGCTGCAAAACGTGAATTAAAGTGTTTTCAATATTTTTATGGTTGTTATCATCTTATAATTAATGATTTTTACATTCCAGATAGATTATTTTCCTCATCCTAAAGCATAAATTCAACGGACTTATTATAATTTTATTATGCTTACTCCTTGAAAAACAGCCTTAAAAAAATATCTGCCTATATGCCACCCTACCCTCTTTCATTGTAAGCAACGGCAAAAACATTTTGTTCGCTTTGCATTTTCCTCCAAACATATCTTCAAGGATTCTGCTGTCATCAGTGATGTCAAATACTGCTATGTCCGCTGGTTTTCCAGTTTTAAGCGTTCCAGCTTTATGAAGTATACCAAGTGCACTTGCAGGATTATACGTAACCGCCTTTAAAATCTCCTCGGTTTTCATTCCAGCCGCACTAAGCACACCCATTGCATGTATAAGTGAAAAACCAGGTCGAATGTATTCGCTTACACGCACTAGATCACTGCTGATAATATCGGGGAAAAAACCATCTGCAAACCCGTTTTTAAGATTTTGGAAAGACCAGTGAACCCGCCCATTACAGCTGTCAATAATAACCCCTCTTTCCTGTGCCTTTTTAACGCATTCTAGCACTTTGGAATTCTTATCAAATAGGGTTTCACCGTGTGTCTGAAAAGCGTGTGCTAAAACATCCCCTTTTCTTAAAGCGCTTACAATCTCTGCAACCGTCACATTTTCAGGCAAGTCCCCATAATGAACCACTACAGGTGCATGGAAGCCGCCCTTTTTTAGCTTTTCAGAAATCTCTATGGCTTTATATAAGGGTTCCATACCATAATTTCCTAATGTTCCAGCACACATTCTTACCTTAATTCCACGTACAACCTGACTGTGTTTTCTAAAAACCTCTGCTATTAAGTCTTCTCTGAAGTCTTCAGGGTCATGGTCCTCCTCGTGCTTGCAAAGACTTTTGTTGCCAAAGGTAGACACATTGATGTAGGAATAAACACTGGTTTCATATCTGATAATATTTGAAATATAAAATTGTTCAAATCCACCAGCGCCCTCTGTTCCGCCATCGCAGGCCGTGGTAATGCCACAGGGTATCATAGTCGTATCCGCATTTGCGCCTATGATTGTACCATACAAATTAAGGTGGGCGTGCTCATCAATAAGGCCTGGTAAAACAATCTTGCCCTGGGTGTCAATAATCTGTAAGGCTGTATCATTTTCACAGCCTTCACAAATCAAGCCCCCTTTAACATATAAATCCCTTTTTTCAAAAACAGCTTCTTGGGAATTGAAAACAGAGCCATTTTTAATAATAAAATCAAATTTCATATTCACCACCGCCTATTATTTCATTAAAGAGGTTAATCCCGTGGCAAGCACAGGGAAGAAAGAAACAAGGAACACTGTGCCGAAAAGTATGAACAAAAACGG
>JBFWMT010000026.1:0-35162 GCA_050251415.1 Anaerotignaceae bacterium
TGGATGTTTACTTAAAAGACAGCATAGGTGAAATTTCGGCAGATTACGTTATTCCCTATCCACCGGGCATTCCGCTTATTTCACCAGGAGAAAAAATAACCAAAAAAATAGTAAATATATTAGACAAATATATTGACAGCAACGTAAATATAATAGGAATGAAGAATTCATCACTTGAAAAAATTGCGGTTTTGAGGTAACCTATATCGTAGGAGGTGAGGCAAATGCTTGAAGGGTTTTATAAATTAACAACGTTGGATTATATGTATGCAGCATTATTCGCATTTGTTGCCACTCAGCTTATACTTGCTGTTTCGAGGATTATGAGTCTTTCCAAAAGGAATGAAGGTGAAGGGGTAAGCTATAGAGAGGCAGATAGAATTTTGGTTATAAAAAAATGTATCGCTATGTTCCCTGTTGAAACGATATATTTTAGGGGCAAAGTGTTTACCAAAGGCATGAAGGTAAGGATTACTACATTGCAAAAAAGAATTATCGAGGGCGAGCTTATAGGTAAAAATGAAATGGATATTTTATGTATAGTTGCAGGACAGCATATTATAGCCCACGAAATAGAAAAGATTGAGGACATGACCGAAATGACCAATGTGTTAACTGAAAATAATGTATAAATAATAAGCCAAAGAGCAAATGGTATAAATTTGCTCTTTTGGCTTATTATTATATTGTTGTATGTATGTTACATAATAATTATTATTGATAAATGCAGATGGTTAGGTTATAATATCTCATCAGAATATAATAGAACATTTAAGTGAAATTTGGCAAATAAACAATTTTCACTGGGGGGTAAGAAATGGGAACGCTAGACAGATTACGTCTTGGAATAGATATTGGCTCTACCACAGTAAAGGTAGTAGTGGTGGATGAAAATCTAAGACCGTTATTTTTTCAGTACAAAAGACATTTTTCAGAAATAAAGGCTACCCTTGGAGAACTTATTAGTAATGCTCACAAGGAGATAGGACAAGGCAGTTTTACTGCAATGATGACAGGCAGCGGCGGTGTTGCCATGGCAGAGGCCATAGGGGTTGAATTTATACAAGAGGTTGTGGCTACAGCCAATGCAGTAGAGGCTGTTGCACCAAAAACCGATGTTGCCATTGAGCTTGGTGGCGAGGATGCGAAAATCATCTATTTTAAAGGCGGAATTGAGCAGAGAATGAACGGCGTCTGTGCTGGTGGTACAGGCAGTTTTATAGACCAGATGGCATCCCTTTTGCAAACAGATGCACAGGGGCTGAATGAATATGCAAAAAATTACAGTGTTATTTACCCTATCGCCAGTCGTTGCGGAGTGTTTGCAAAAACGGACATTCAGCCGTTAATTAACGAGGGAGCGGCAAAAGAAGATTTAGCGGCATCTATTTTTCAGGCAGTAGTAAACCAAACAATAAGTGGCCTTGCATGCGGAAAACCGATACGTGGCAATGTTGCGTTTTTGGGTGGACCTTTGCACTTTTTATCGGAGCTTAGGGCAAGATTTATAGAAACCCTTAATCTAACAGAAGAAACTACAATTATTCCTGAAGGTTCACATCTTTTTGCAGCATTTGGTGCGGCGGTAAGTGCAAAAGAGAACACAGTTGTAACTGATTTTGAAACTATAGAAAAAAATCTTGATGAGATTGGTGACCTTACAATGGAAGTAAGCCGTCTTGACCCGCTATTTAAAGATGAAAAAGCATATGAGGAATTCACAAATAGGCATAGTGCCGAAAGGGTGAAAAGACTTGACCTTTCAACCTACAGCGGAAACGCTTTTTTGGGCATTGATGCTGGTAGCACAACCACAAAGGTGGCACTTGTTTCTGAAAATGGAGAACTTTTATATTCATTTTATGCAAGCAACGAGGGCAACCCGTTAAAGGTGGTTATGTATGCATTAAACGAACTTTATGATAAACTTCCCGTTGCGGCAAAAATTAAAAACTCCTGTGTTACAGGCTATGGTGAGGGGCTTATTAAAGAGGCACTTATGGTGGATTTAGGATATATAGAAACGGTAGCTCACTACAAGGCGGCGGCATTCTTTAAACCAGATGTTGATTTTATTTTGGACATTGGCGGACAGGACATGAAGTGCATAAGAATAAAGGACAATGTTATAGACAGTGTACTGCTAAACGAAGCGTGTTCATCAGGCTGTGGCTCATTTATTGAAACCTTTGCCAAAGGCCTGAACTATCAGGTTACTGATTTTGCAAAGGTTGCGATTTTTAGCAAAACCCCTATAGACCTTGGCTCACGCTGTACGGTTTTTATGAATTCCCGTGTTAAACAGGCACAAAAAGAAGGTGCACAGGTTAGCGATATTTCCGCAGGCCTCGCTTATTCAGTAATTAAAAATGCCTTGCTTAAAGTAATTAAAATTTCAGACCCGAAAGCATTGGGCAAGAGTATTGTTGTACAGGGCGGAACTTTTTACAACGACGCAGTGCTTAGAAGTTTTGAATTTATAAGTGAACGTGACGCTATAAGACCTGATATTGCAGGCATTATGGGCGCTTTTGGTGCAGGGCTTATTGCAAGAGAAAAATATAAGGAGGATTATGAAAGTACCCTTATAAGTCGACAGGCTATGAATAGTCTTGAGATAAAAGCTACCCATGCAAGGTGCGGACGATGCACAAATAACTGTTTGCTTACCATAAATACCTTTAACGGCGGAAGACGTTTTATTACGGGCAATCGTTGTGAAAAGGGTGAGGGTAAGGTAAAGGCAGGGGTGGACATACCAAATCTTTTTGAATACAAAAAGAACAGACTTTTTGATTATGTAAGCCTTGAACCACAAAATGCAAAACGTGGCGTTATAGGCATACCAAGAGTACTTAACATGTATGAAAATTATCCGTTTTGGCATACATTTTTAACTGACCTTGGTTTCAGTGTTACCCTTTCGCCATTTTCAAATAAGGGAATATATGAAGAGGGCATTGAAAGCATACCAAGTGAAAGTGTTTGCTACCCGGCAAAGCTTGTGCATGGGCATATAATGAACCTTTTACATAGTGGGGTTAAAACAATTTTTTACCCTAGCATTGCTTATGAAAAGCCAGACGTTAAGGGTGTTGATGAAACCTACAATTGCCCTATAGTTGCAAGCTACAGCGAAAATATAAAAAATAATGTAGAAGAATTAAAAGAAAAAAATATTAAATTTATGAATCCTTTCCTCTCTTTTAAAAACAAAGATGCTCTTGTAAAGCGTCTTACAGATGAATTTAAGGATTACAATGTGTCTGCCAAAGAAGTTATGCAGGCAGTTGAAAAAGGCTGGGCAGAGTGGGAAAACTTCAGAGAAGATATGCACCAAAAGGGTGTTGAAACCCTTGAATACATAAAGAACAATAACCTTACAGGCATTGTTCTTGGCGGAAGACCATATCACATAGACCCAGAGGTGAACCACGGTATACCTGAACTTATTACAGGATTTAACATTGCTGTACTTACAGAGGACAGTGTGGCACACCTTGGCAATCTGGAAAGACCATTGGTAGTGCGTGACCAATGGATGTATCACAGCCGTTTATATGAAGCGGCGGCTTTTGTTAAAACACAGGAACATATTGAATATGTTCAGCTTAACAGCTTTGGCTGTGGATTGGATGCTGTGACAACTGATGAGGTTAAGGACATACTGAACGCCGCAGGGAAGGTTTACACAAGCCTTAAAATAGACGAAGTTAATAACCTTGGTGCGGCAAGAATACGTGTGCGAAGTCTTATTGCGGCTATGGAGGATAGACGTGAAAAAAACATTGGTATAAAGGTTGGCGATGCCAGTTTAAAGCGTATTGTTTTTACAGAGGAAATGAGAAAAGATTATACACTCCTTTGTCCACAAATGGCACCGATTCATTTTGATATTTTAAGAGAAGCCTTTAATAGCTGCGGATATAACATAGACATAATGCCAGCTATTGACAAGGGGTGTATAGATACAGGCCTTAAATATGTAAATAACGATGCTTGCTATCCTGCACTTATTGTAGTTGGCCAAATTATAAATGCCCTTAAAAGTGGTAAATATGACCTGAATAAGGTGGCAGTGCTGATGAGCCAAACAGGCGGCGGCTGTCGTGCCTCAAACTACATTGGGTTTATAAGAAAAGCACTTAAAAATGCTGGAATTGGGCATATACCAGTGGTTTCTGTTAGCGCAGGCGGGTTAGAAAAAAATCCTGGATGGAAGTTCAACGCAAAAATTTTAAACCGTGCGATACAGGCATTTGTATATGGTGATTTATTCATGCGTGTTCTTTTTGCTACAAGACCCTACGAGGCTGTAAAGGGAAGTGCAAATGAACTTTACGAAAAATGGAACAGCAAGGTAAAGGTTGACATTGCACAGGGTAAAAATTATAAGAAAAATCTTGCAGATATTGTAAAAGCCTTTGATGAACTGGAATTGACTGGTGAGAAAAAACCTAAAGTTGGTGTAGTAGGTGAGATTTTGGTTAAATTCCACCCAACTGCCAATAATGACATTGTTGGGTTGCTGGAAAAAGAGGGTGCAGAGGCAGTTGTGCCGGACTTGCTTGGCTTTGGATTGTATAGTGCTTATAATGCAGTGCAAAAGCACAAGTACCTTGGAATGGGCTTTATGGGCAGTTTAAAGGGAAAGGCAGTTATAGAGCTGTTGGAATATTACAGAAAGCCTATGGTTGTTGCACTTAAAAAAAGCAAGCGTTTTAATGCACCTGAAAGAATAGAAAAGCTTGGAGAGTTTGCAGAGCCAATCGTTTCCCTTTGTAACCAAACTGGTGAAGGCTGGTTTTTAACAGGTGAAATGATGGAACTTATACATACAGGTGTTAGCAATATTGTGTGTACACAGCCCTTTGCTTGTTTACCGAACCATGTGGTGGGCAAGGGTGTTATAAAGGAAATTAAAAGGATAAACCAACTTAGTAATATAGTTGCCATAGATTATGACCCAGGCGCAAGCGAGGTAAACCAACTTAACAGAATTAAACTTATGCTTGCGTCAGCACACAAAAACTTTGACAATGCACAAGCAAAAGAAAGTGAAGAAGATTTTACAAAGGAGCAGAATTTGGAACTTTATACCAATACTGCACATGGAGTGAACCTTTAATTCGGGAAACACTTATTGTATTAAATCAGCGTTTCCTTAGATTCAAAAGAAAAAAATAAAGGCGGAAAATCTAGGATTTTCCGCCTTTGGTCTTTGAAATTTTACTTCTTAGGTCCATTTTTTAAAAGCCAAATGGAAAGCTTTTCACGCCATGTTTTGTTTCTTTTTGCCTCAAGGTTAAGGCCTATAATGCTTGAAATGTAAATGCCTGCAAGCTCTACCTTAACAGTTTTTTTAACAGCAAGGTTGTCGTAAATGCTTTTGTCGCACATAAGGGTTGTAATTTGTGGGCCAACCTTTGCTTTAACAATAGGCATTTTGCGAATACGAGCTGATTTTGGGAGCTTTTCGTAAATGTTTTTTGGCAAATTATCGGCAGTTGGCCTTTCATACCTTTTGTCTATAACCAGAATTGGTGTAACCATTTTATACTGGTTAATAAAAGATTGTGCCTCAAGATTTTTGGCATAATTCTTCTTGCCAAAGTAAAACATAATACCTAAAGCTGCCGCAACTATGACAGCTACAATAATAAGAATGTCTCCAAATTGCATTTGTATTTCCTCCTTAGTGTAACTAAGCTCATTGAGTTTGGTTAAACAAGCTCAATATACTTAAACAATCTGTTACTATTCTATCATGTAATTTGCATTTAGGGAATAGAAAAATTTCAAAGGAAGTGAATATTTTTCAAAACGGCATAGCAATTTGTTATTTTATTACGTATTATTTATAAAAGGAGTATAATATTAACCACAATTATAGAAGGGGGCTTACGATGACTACGCTTGGAGATATAGTATATAACATAATTGCGTTAGTGCTTATGGTAAATGTTATTTTGGCTGCAATTGTTGTTTTTTATGAGCGCAGAAACCCTGCAAGTACATGGGCGTGGCTTTTTGTTCTGTTTTTTGTACCTACCTTTGGGTTTATTATTTATTTGATTATTGGGCGAAATTCCGCAAAGCAAAAAAGGTTTGCAGATAAAACAAAAAATGACTATGATATTCTTTTCGGATATGTTAACAATAACGAGAAACTTAGCCAAGAGGTGGAAAAGCAATGTTTCAGCTATGACGGAATTGCCCTTGGGGAAGAGTATAAATATCTTAAGGATTTTGCCATGCTTAACATAAACAGTGGAAGTTGGCTTACTTACAACAACAAGATGGAGCATTTTATTGATGGAGACCGAAAATTTGAAGCACTTATAAATGACATAAGGGGTGCAAGTAAATATATACATTTAGAATATTATATTTTGCGTGGCGACGAGTTGGGGAAGCAAATAGTTGAGGAATTAACAAAAAAAGCTTCGCAAGGTGTGGAAGTGCGAGTTCTGTATGACCACATGGGTAATTTGTTTTTAGCAAAAAGTTTTTACGAAAAGTTTATAAAAATGGGCGGACAGGCAATGCCATTTGTTGCCCCTAGGTTTTCAAACTTAAACTGCCAAAACCACCGTAAGATAGTGGTTATTGACGGAAAGATTGGCTATGTTGGAGGGTTTAACATTGGGGATGAGTATTTGGGAAAGGTTAAGCGTTTTGGCTTTTGGCGTGACACCCACGTTCGGTTTGAAGGGGATGTTGTTGACCAGCTTCAATTAAGGTTTTTTATGGACTGGAACTACGCATCCAAAAGAAAATTATTTATTAATGATTACTACTTTCCCACGAAGGCAAATGTGGGATACCTTCCTGCACAAATTGTTTGCAGTGGGCCAGATACTCAATGGAGAAATGTTAAAAACAGCTATTTCAAAATGATAAATGAGGCGGAAAAAACCGTGCTTATTGAAACCCCGTATTTTGCTCCAGATGATGGTGTGCTTGGTGCTTTAAAAGTTGCGGCATTATCTGGTATCGATGTAAGAATCATTATACCAGGGCATCCAGACCACCCATTTGTATACTGGGCAAGTATGTCTTACTTGGGTGAACTTTTGGAGGTTGGAGTTAAGTGCTATCAATATGAAACTGGATTTATTCATTCTAAAACTATGTTTATTGACGGAATTGCGGGTACAGTTGGCACGGCAAATATGGACATTAGAAGTTTTAGCCTTAATTTTGAAGTAAACGCCTTTATTTATGAACCGGAAACAGTAAAAAAACTGGAGGCGGATTTTTATAACGACTTGAAGGAATGTAGAGAAATTACAAAAGAGTGGTATAATTCAAGGGGTAAATGGTTTAGGTTTAAAGAGGCAATATCCAGACTTATTTCGCCTATGATTTAGAAGGGACAGAATTAAAAATGAGTAAAAAATATGAAGAAACTGCAGTAATATCCTACTACAGCACAGATACAAGGCTACTGCTTACACAGAATAACCTAGCAGTGCTTTTTCAGGATTTGGCAATACGCCATAGTGATAGCCTTGGCTACACATTGCATTATCTAGGCGAGGAACAAAAGGGTTGGGCAATAACCAATTGGCACATACAAATTGACCGTTTCCCTGAATACGGAGAAAAAGTGCATATGGAAACGTGGTCGTCCTCCTGCAAAAGAATGCAGGCAGAAAGAAGCTACCATATGATAGATGGTGATGGAAACATTATTGTTAAGGCAACTTCACGGTGGATATATATGGATTTAAAGCGCCGCAGACCTACGGCAATACCAAAAAGTATGGAGGAAGATTATTACAGTGGCCTTGATGCAGCTATTGAAAACGAAAAATATAAATTGCCAACGGGTGAAGAGGAAAACATTGTATTAGAGGTTGGTTTTGGTGTAAGGAGAAGCGAAACTGATAGCAACAGACATACAAACAACACCCAATACATTGCATGGGCAATGGACATGGTGCCCGATTACATATATGATGGTTACCACAGTTATGACATTGGAGTGGTTTACCGTAAGGAATGTTATAGAAATTCGGAAGTTATGGCAAAGACATATGTTAAGGACATTGGTGAAGAAAAGGAGGTAATAACATACTTTTTAGATGCTAGTGACAAAAGTGTTATATTTTGCCAGGTTTCCACTCTTTGGCGCAGGAAAGGCTGAGCAGAAGCTGCGACGGTGTATAAAAAATCCATATAAAGGGATGGAAAAATGCACTATATGAAAGATTGTAAATAGCTACACATATATCACACAGGGCAAAAAGAGAAAATGCCAAAATAAGGTGTGGTTGGCGTATTTTTATTGCCATAACCAAATTGGAAAAAAGTATAACCGCATAAAAAACACAAACAAGGGAGCCTTTAAAAACAAAATAATAGACAAAAGGCAGTACAGCCAGTATTGAATAAAAATATATGGAAGTACTGCCTTTTTTTGATGAAAGAACATAAGAATATATAAGTTGAACCACCGAAAAAAGTGAGACTGCAAAAAAACGGTGGTTTGTGAAAAGCAGTAAAAAATCACACATAAGGGTAAGGAAAAGGGCGATTTTTACAAGTGTTATTTCCCCATAAAGGGATATTATAAAAGCACAGACAATTACTGCAAACTTGATGTAGTTTACCCAACTGTAACTGCCTGTTAAATCCAAGACAATATGGACGGGATATAAAACATAGACTAAAAGTACAAATAGTTTTTTAAACAAATTTTCACCTTCTAAAAAGTTTAGAAAGATAGCAAAGTCTTTGGGCGTATTCATCTTTTAGCATAAAAGGTGTGTACCTCCATTGCCAATTATCCTCTTCAATGCCCGGTGTATTCATTCGGGCAGTTTCATCAAGGCTTAGAACATCCTGCAATGGGTATATGGCTGTATTTGCACAGGAAGCTTGCGCAAGGCGAATTAAATCCCACTCTGGAGAGGTTCCATCGGTGTTCATATAACGGCGGAAATAATCTCTGCTTTCTTCTGCGGCGGATTTATACCAGCCTATAGTTGTGTCATTATCATGTGTGCCCGTGTACACTACGCAATTTTTTTCAAAATTATGAGGAAGATATGCATTATTTTCACTGTTATCAAAGGCGAACTGCAATATCTTCATTCCAGGAAGATTTACACTCTCACGAAGCTTTGTTACCTTAGGCGTTATTATGCCCAAATCCTCGGCTATTATTGGCAGTGTGCCAATTTCCTTTTTTATGGCATCAAAAAGCTTTTTGCCAGGCCCTTTTATCCATGTGCCAACAGTTGCATCTTTACTTCCAAAAGGAATTGCATAGTAGCTTTCAAAGCCACGAAAGTGGTCTATGCGAATTATATCCGCTGTGGAAAGAAGGCTTTTTATACGCCTTATCCACCAGCTATAGCCATTGTTTTCATGTTCATCCCAGTTATAAAGGGGATTGCCCCAAAGCTGACCTGTTTGGCTGAAATAATCAGGCGGAACCCCTGCAACCTCAGTAGGGAAACCGTTTTCGTCAAGGTTAAAAAGCTCTTGATTTGACCATACATCGGAACTGTCGTAGGCAACAAAAATAGGAATGTCGCCTATAATTTCAATTTGGTTTTTATTGGCATAAGATTTTACTGCAGTCCATTGTTGAAAAAATTTGAATTGAAGAAATTTATAATATTCTATAGATTTTGAAAGCTTAGTATGCATGGTTTTAATTGTTTGCGGAATACGTAAAACAAGGTTTTTATCCCACGTACTCCACACACCGCCATAGTAGTAATCTTTTTGTACATTTTGGGGCAGAATATCTTTGGTTTCATTGCAAAAAGCATTAAATTCTTCACTTTCATATTCAAGGCGACGTTTTTCTATGTAGTCATCCTTAATGGCACAAAACAAGCTGTAATCCTCAAGCCAGAATGAATTTTCAGAGCAAAAATTTTTAAAGTTTTTATTAGGCTTAAAGTTAGCGAATGCTTGTTTATAAAGCTTGGTTTTGTAATTGATAACTTTTCCATATTCAACCTTTGTTGTTGAAAAATGCGGAATATTTGAAACTTCTTCTTGACTAAGAAGTCCATCTGAAACAAGAATATCTGGGCTTAGTAAATAAAAATTACCTGCAATGGCTGAAAAGCTTTGATAAGGAGAATCACCAAAACTGGTTGGACCTAAGGGTAAAAGTTGCCATAGTTTTTGGTTTGCTGAATGTAAAAAATCTATAAAATCTAATGCGCTTTTGCCCAAATCTCCAATTCCGTAGGATGATGGTAGACTTGTAGGATGAAGCAAAATACCACATTTTCTAATATTACCCATAATTTTCCTCCTGAAAGAAATTATTCATAATGTGCCAGTGTAAGCACAGTATTTTAGTTTTAATTCTACAGAAAATAATGAGGCAACACAAGAAAAGTTTTTATAATTTTTTTGCGAAACTTTTATCTATGAAGGAGGAAACTTATGAAAACAAGATTTATTGCATTAATTGCACTTGCTGCGTTTGGGGCAACCTTTGTTGGGTGTGCAGCAAAAACGGGTACTAACCTTGGCCGTGCCGTTGACGACAACGGATATAACGAAGGATATTATTATGGAAACACAGACGCAACAACAGACGGTTGGGGAACCGGTTGGGGAACAGATTATTACGGCATAACCGATGGGTACTACAATAATACTACAGGTAATTATGATTACGCTGGTTACGGCACAGGCTATAACGGTGGTTTAAGTGGAACAATGTATGGTGATGACTCTGGTTACAGTACCTACATGAACAATAGTTACCGTCAGGGTGCAATACAAAATGACATGGGCACGGATTATGGAAGAATGTACAGCACATTGTACGGAGATTGATTTTAACTAAATAGAAATACAGAAGCAGAGTGCAAATTTTTATATGCACTCTGCTTTTGGTAAATATAGTTGAAGAATTTTAAAAAAGCTAAAAATACATACTTGGTAAGACTTAGTTCAAAAAGACTTTAATATGTAACATTTTTTTGAACAATTACTTATTTATATTGCGGCTTAGGGCGTTATCTGTTAAACTAAACGATGGACGAATACGTATATTAAGCATATTTATAGAATGCCGGCTTGAAACTTAGGTTGGTGAAAATAAAATTTTGAGGTGAAATTAAAGATGAGTTTGTTGGAAAAATTTTTTGGAAACTACAGCGAAAAGGAAATTAAAAAAATTAAACCTATCGTTGCAAAAATTAACGACCTTGAGCCGACCTTTGAACCTTTGACTGATGACGAGATTAGAGGCAAAACAGAAGAGTTTAAGGAAAGATTCAAAAAAGGAGAAACATTGGATGACTTACTGCCAGAGGCGTATGCTTTGGTTAGAGAGGCGTCAAAAAGAGTTATGGGAATGCGTCACTTTGATACACAGCTTATTGGTGGTATTGTACTGCACCAAGGACGTATAGCAGAGATGAAAACTGGTGAAGGTAAAACCCTTGTTGGTACGTTGCCTGCATATCTTAATGCACTTTCAGGCGAAGGAGTACATGTTGTTACTGTAAATGACTACCTTGCAAACCGTGACTCTGAGTGGATGGGACAGATTTTTACATTCCTTGGGCTTACTGTTGGGGTTGTGCTTAATGGTATCGACAACGAGGAAAGACGTGCCGCTTACAACAGTGACATAACCTACGCTACAAATAATGAGCTTGGTTTTGACTACCTTCGTGACAACATGGTTGTAAGAAAAGAAAACATGGTTCAACGTGGGCTTCATTATGCCATCATTGACGAGGTTGACTCGGTACTTATTGATGAGGCAAGAACACCTCTTATTATTTCGGGAAGTGGATCAAAAAGTACGCACCTCTATCAGGTGGCGGATTCTTTTGTTAAGGCACTAAAAAAAGGACGTATACTTAACGAAGAAGAAGCACTGAACCCACTTATGAAGGAAGAACTTCAAGAAGAAGGGGATTTTGTTGTAGATGAAAAGGCTAAAACAGTTACCCTTACACAAGATGGAGTTGCTAGGGCAGAGAAATTTTTTACCATTGAAAACCTTTCAGACCCTGATAATATGGAGCTTTTGCACCACATAAATAATGCCCTTAAAGCAAATTACCAGATGTTTAGAGACAAGGATTACGTTGTGCAGGAAGAAGAGGTTATGATTGTAGACGAGTTTACAGGTCGTCTTATGCCAGGCAGAAGATACTCTGACGGACTTCATCAGGCTATTGAAGCAAAGGAAAATGTAAAGGTTAACCGTGAAAGTAAAACCCTTGCCACAATTACTTTCCAGAATTTCTTTAACAAGTATACTAAAAAATCGGGCATGACTGGTACTGCACAAACAGAAGAGGGCGAGTTTAGAAATATTTATAACATGGACGTTGTTGTTATACCTACTAATGTGCCTATACAGCGTAACGACAAAAATGATATTGTTTACCGCAGTGAGGCGGCTAAGTTCCGTGCCGTTGTTAAAGAAATTGAGGAAGCACATGCAAAGGGACAGCCTGTACTTGTTGGTACAGTTACTATAGATAAATCAGAAGAATTAAGCCATTTGCTTAAAAAAGACGGTATAAAGCATCAGGTACTTAATGCGAAATATCACCAACAAGAGGCTGAAATAGTTTCTCTTGCAGGGCAGATGAATGCTGTTACCATTGCTACCAATATGGCAGGCCGTGGAACTGACATTAAATTGGGCGAAGGTGTAAAAGAGGTTGGCGGACTTAAAATTATTGGTACAGAACGACATGAGTCACGCCGTATTGACAACCAGCTTCGTGGACGTGCCGGTAGACAGGGAGACCCTGGTGAATCACGTTTTTATATCTCCTTAGAGGACGATTTAATGCGTCTTTTCGGCTCTGAAAAAACAATGAAAATTGTTGACAGTTTAGGTCTGGAAGAGGATGACCCAATAGAACATGCAATGCTTGGACGTGCAATTGAGAATGCACAGAAAAAAGTAGAGGGCAATAATTTTTCAGTGCGTAAGCATTTATTAGATTATGACCAGGTAATGAATGATCAAAGAGAAATTATATACGGTGAGCGCAGACGTGTACTTTTTGGTGAAAATCTTCGCGAAAGCATAATGAAGATGATTAAAGATGTTTGTGAAAAGGCAGTGGCAATTTGTGCTGGCGAAATTCAGTATGCAGAAGACTGGGATTTTAAGGCATTTAATGAATATATAAACCCAATTATACCAATAGGCATGGTTAGTGTTGGTGAAGGTCAGTTTGACAAATTAACCAAGGAAAAATTTACAAAAGACGTTATTGCAAGGGCAGAGCAGCTTTACCAGATGAAAGAGGCTGAAATTGGTGACCCAGAGCGTATGCGTGAGCTGGAAAGAGTTATTATGCTTCGTGTAATTGACCAAAAGTGGATGGATCATATTGATGATATGGACCAGATGCGTCAGGGCATTGGTTTACATGCTTTTGCACAGCGTGACCCACTTATTGAGTACAAATATGTAAGCTTTGACATGTTTAATGAACTAAGCGAAAATATTGAGATTGATACATTACGAGGCTTGTATCATGTACGTATTGTAACTGAACCAAAGCGTGAGGAAGTACAACAGCCTATGTTTACAAACAAAGATGAAAGCCTTCCAAACAAACCAAAGGTTAGAAAAGAAGAAAAAGTAGGAAGAAATGACCCTTGCCCTTGTGGTAGTGGGAAAAAATATAAGCAGTGCTGTGGTAAATAGCATAAAAAAATAGTTAATTATTTTGCGGCATAGGAATATCTTTTTATGGGGAGTTGATTTTAATGTTTGAGTTAGACCAGATGGGCGTTGAGCTTTCAGCTTACAACGAAAAATTAAAGGAAATGGGGGCTTCACTTTGACGTCGATAACAGCAGAGACAAGATAAGTGAACTTGAGGACATTTGTGCCGACCCTGATTTCTGGAACGACATGGAGAAAAGTAAAAAAATATTACAGCAAACTTCAGCTTTAAAAGCTAAAGTAGGTGGTTATGATGCACTTGTAAGCAAATACGAGGACATTTATACAATTATCGAAATGGGTAAGGAAGAAGAGGACGACGAGCTTCTGGCAGAAGCAAAACAGCTTAGAGATGAGTTTGTTAATGAGTTCGACCGTCTTAAAATTTCAACCTTGCTTGACGGCCAGTATGATAAGGAAAATGCAATTGTAACACTGCACGCAGGTGCAGGTGGAACTGAAGCCTGTGACTGGGTGAGTATGCTGATGAGAATGTACTATAGATGGGCAGAAAAACGTGGTTTTAGCGTGGAAACACTGGATTATCTTGAAGGTGATGAAGCGGGCGTTAAGTCTGTAACCTTCCAGATAAACGGAGAAAATGCTTATGGCTACCTTAAAAGCGAAAAGGGTGTGCACCGCCTTGTGCGTGTGTCTCCCTTTGACTCATCGGGTAGACGACATACATCTTTTGCAAGTGCAGATGTGATGCCTGAAATAAGCGACGATATGGATATTGTTGTGAACACCGATGACATACGTGTGGATACTTACCGTGCCAGTGGTGCAGGCGGTCAGCATGTAAATAAAACGTCATCAGCTATACGTATTACGCATATGCCTACAGGTGTTGTGGTGCAGTGCCAGAATGAAAGAAGCCAGCACAGCAACAAGGACAGGGCTATGAAAATGCTTAAAAGTAAGCTGCTGGAAATAAGAATTGAAGAGCAGATGCAAAAACTGGCAGAGATACGTGGTGATATTAAAGAAATTGGATGGGGAAGCCAGATACGTTCTTATGTATTTATGCCTTACACCATGGTAAAGGATAACCGTACAGGCGAGGAAACAGGCAATGTAAACGCCGTTATGGATGGAAATATTGACAGCTTTATGAATGCGTATTTAGGCTGGATACACAGTTAAAAGGAGTTTTTGGTATGAAGGAAATAAATATTACGACAAGAGAGGAAAATCAACGACTTGATAAATTCCTGCTCAAATATTTTAATACAGCACCAAAATCCTTTGTTTTTAAAATGCTTAGAAAAAAGCGCATTAAATATAACAATAAAAAAGCCGAGGGCGCTGAAATGCTGAAAGACGGTGACACCTTACAGATGTTTCTTGCAGATGAAACCATGGATGGTTTTATGGAGGAAAAAACACTGCAAAAGGCTGAGCGTCATTTTGGCATTGTATATGAGGATGACAATATTCTTATGGTAAGCAAGCCTGCTGGCCTTTTGTCACATCCTGAAAAAAGCACTGATGCAGACACATTGGTAGACCAGATTTTGTATTATTTAAGCCAAAAGGGTCAGTACACCCCTTCAAAGGAAAATTCGTTTACCCCTGCAATTTGCAACCGACTGGATAGAAATACAGGCGGAATAGTGATTGCAGGCAAGAATTTATCTGCAGTGCAGGAAATTAACCGTGTTATTGCCGAGCGCAAGCTTAAAAAATATTACATCACCATGGTGCGTGGGGAAATGACAGAGGAAAAGGAATTTTTTGGGTACCACATAAAAGATGCAACAACAAACCAGGTTAAAGTTCTAAAAAAAGAAACACCTGGTGCTAAGAAGATATACACCAAGGTTAAGCCATTAAGTGTGAAAGATAAATTTTCGCTGTTGGAAATTGACCTGATTACTGGTAAATCTCACCAAATTAGGGCACATCTTAAAGCAATGGGGTACCTTGTAATTGGAGACAGGAAGTATGGCGAAGAACGTGTAAACCGTGCTTTTCGTGAAAAGTATGGATTGAACAATCAGTTTTTGTTTGCGTACCGTATGGTATGGCAGGAAAGTGAGGGGCCGCTTAGTTATCTTTATGGCAAGGAGTTCGTTGCCAAGCTTACAGATAACCTTGAGGCTATTAAACGTGATTATTTTGGAAATGATTTGTTGCAGGAGAACAAGGAGGCGCAGAAATGAAGGCAATAATACTAGTGGCAGGCTATGCCACAAGGCTTTATCCTTTAACTATTAATACTCCAAAGGCATTACTGCCAATAAATAAAAAGCCAATTATTGATTATATAGTGGAGCAGATAGAAACAATACCACAAATAGATGAAATATTTGTGGTAAGTAACCATAAATTTGCAGATCAGTTCGAAGCGTGGGCAAAGGCGCATACAACAAAAAAGCCAGTTAAGGTAATAGACGACGGCACTGACAGCGAGGAAACAAGGCGAGGTGCCATAGGCGATATTCTTTTCGCTATTAAACAGGAGCAAATAACGGATGAGATTGTTGTTATTGCAGGGGATAACCTGTTTACTTACAGCCTTAAAGAATATTTTGATTACTTTAAAGCTACAGACAAAGACTGTGTTTGTGTTAAGCCCTTTGAAGACAGGGAAATGCTGAAACAGTTTGGCATAGCTGAAATCAATGCGGATGGAAAAGTGATAGACATTGAGGAAAAACCAGAAAATCCAAAAAGCAATCTTGTGGTTTTTGCAACTTACATGTATAAAAAAGATACAATTCCTATGTTTGAGCGATACATAGCAGAGGGAAATAAGCCAGACGCACCAGGGTATTTTGTGGAGTGGTTATACAAAAGAAAAGATGTTTATGCGTTTACATTTAATGAGGAGTGCTATGATATTGGCACACCCAAAAGCCTTAAAGAAGTATCTGATATATTTGAGGAAAAGCATGGCTGATTTTTCCAAAAAGACTTATATGTTATGAAAAAAGATAATTGACTTGAGGGAAAAGACATGGGCCATTTAGAAACACACACTATAATTGAATTTTGTAAATAGGGTTTGATTTTGGGGTAAAAGTCTGTGGCTTTTGCTCCTTTTAAATTATAAGGAGGAGACATGGGAGAGATAATAACTGAAAGACTAATTTTGCGTCCTATAGTGATTAACGACCTAGAGGATATATTTGAATATTCAAAACATCCATTGGTAGGGCCTGATGCTGGGTGGAAGCCACACGAAAGTAAAAGCGAAACAATGGATATAATGAAAACTATTTTTATTGATAAAGACAGCGTGTGGGGAATAGAAACCAAAGAAAGTAAAAAAATTATTGGAAGTGTTGGACTTATAGAGGACCCAAAACGTGAAAATAAACAGGCAATGATGTTGGGCTATGCCATAGCCTATGAGCAGTGGGGAAAGGGGATTACAACTGAAGCTTCAAGATCAGTTATTGATTACGGGTTTAAAGAACTTGGCTTAAGTTTAATTTCTGTGTGCTGTTATGCCTACAACGGACGTTCACGAGGCGTTATTAAAAAATGCGGCTTTAAGTATGAGGGAACGATGCGGCAGGCGGAAGAAAGGTTCGACGGAAAGATTTTTGACAGCGAGATATATTCAATAACAAAAGAAGAATGGGAATGCAGAAAATAAAAAACAGGGTCAAAATGTAGAAATCCTTATTTTGACCCTGTTTCTTATTTTACTCTATTTACTGGTTTGTCACCAAAAGAAACTCCTAAGTCTCGTGCTACCCCAACAAGTTCGCCGTTGGGATCAACAAGCTTTTGTGCACCCACAACCTCTTCTAGCGGTACATGACCTATCTCACTGCCCTTAAGACGAACCATCATACCAAATTTTTCTTCATGAATAAGGTGTGCGGCGTGTGAGCCATAACGTGCAGACAAAATTCTATCGAATGCAGAGGTTTCACCACCACGCTGAGTATGACCCAGAACAACTGGGCGAACTTCATGTTCTTCGCCTAAATGCTGTTCAAGCTGATAGGTAAGCTTGTTTGCAATACCTCCAAGGCGAATAGGGTCAGGACTATCAGCAACAACTCGGTTAACAGTAACTTCGCCGCCAAGTTCTTTTGCACCTTCGGACACAACAATGATGGTAAAAAATTTTCCACGTCTGTCACGTTCTCTTATTTTTTGTACAACGTTATCTACTGTGTATGGAATTTCTGGCAGAAGGATAATATCGGCACTGCCTGCAAGACCTCCGTGCAGGGCAATCCATCCTGCATTTCGACCCATTACCTCTACAACAATTACACGGTGATGGCTTTCTGCTGTGGTGTGAAGTCTGCCCAATGCTTCAGTAACAATGTTAACGGCAGTATCAAAGCCAAAGGTACGGTCGGTAGATAAAAGGTCGTTATCAATGGTTTTTGGTACGCCGATTACGTTTACACCAAGGCGAGAAAAATCACGGGCGCTGGTAAGAGTTCCGTCGCCACCCAAAACAACAAGGGTATCTACACCTTCTTTTTTAAGATTTTCAACAGCTACATTAGATACATCTTTACGCATAGCTACGCCGTTTTCCATAACCTTATAGTCAAAAAGATTATCCTTGTTTGAACTGTATAAAATTGAACCGCCCTTATGCAAAATGCCAGTGGTGTTTTCAAGGGTAAGTGGCATAAAATCGTTGGTATACAAGCCACGGTAGCCAAATTTATAGCCAATCACTTCATAATCGTATTTAAGTATACATGTTTTTGTAAGGGTATAAATTACTGCGTTTAAGCCTGGGGCATCTCCGCCGCCTGTTAAAACAGCTATTTTTTTCTTCGCCATATTTTTTCCTCCAAATCATAATTTCCGTTCGGTTATGGCAAATATATGGATAAAATCTGTTAAAATACATATATTCACCTCTGTGATTGACATATTATATACCAAATAAATTCCTTTGTAAAATAAAAAAAATATAGACTGCTATTGATATTTTTAGCAGTATTAAAAAATATATGCTTTACATATTTAAACTATAGTTTAAGAGCATGGACTTTTAAAATGAATTATCTTATAATATAAAGAATATTTATTGTGGCAAAAAGTACAGAGGGAGGAAAAAATGTCAGATAAAACAGCATTGGCTATAAGGAAAATGATTGGTTACAACAGCCCTGATTTAAAAAGAATTAATCATGCCTTAAAGGTTTTTGGTTTTGCAAGTGCTATAGGTGCACAAGAAAATTTGAACCATAAGGAAATGGAAATATTAGAGGCAGCGGCAGTTTTTCACGATATCGGTATACATAAAGCAGAGGAAATTTACAAATGTGCATCTGGAGATTACCAGCAAAAACTTGGGCCAGATGTTGCAAGACCGCAGCTTTTAGAACTTGGCTACAGCCTTGAACAGGTAGAGGAAATATGCTACCTTATAGGACATCACCATACATACACAATAAAAGACAATAAGCTTTTGCAGATGCTTATTGAGGCTGATTTTATAGTAAATATAGACGAAAAGGATTTCCCAGAGGGAACGGACTATAAAAAAATAAGGGATAAAATTTTTATTACTGAAACTGGTAAAAAATTTATAAACTCGTTAATTATTGAAAAAATAAATTAAGTTTTTAACCAATTATTTTTCGTCTATTTGGGCATAATAAAACCAAAATCAAGGGGGATTTATTATGTCTAAATTTATTATTAGCAAGAGTCCTGCACTAAGCGGGAAGGTGGAAATAAGTGGTGCAAAAAATGCAGTTTTGCCTATACTTTGTGCTTGCATATTAACTGAAAAAGAATGTGTTTTAAATAGTGTTCCCCCTCTTATGGACGTTTATGCCATGATGGATATTTTGAAAGCACTTGGCGTAAAGGTTGAGTACGACAGAATTAAGCAGGTTGCAAAAATAAAGGCGGAAAAAGTTGTTAAAACCAAGGAAGAGTATGAAATGGCAGGCAAGCTTAGAGCCTCTTTTTTAGTTATGGGGCCGCTGCTTGCAAGAAGGCAAAAGGCAAAAATTCCATTGCCAGGAGGGTGCCAAATTGGGACACGCCCTGTGGATTTACATCTAAAGGGATTTACGGCATTAGGAGCTAAAATAAAGCAGGAGCATGGTTTTGTTATGGCACGATGCAGGCGGCTTTCAGGCAGTCATATCTATCTAGATTTTCCTAGCGTTGGTGCTACAGAAAACATAATGATGGCGGCGGCTGTGGCAGACGGAGTAACCGTGATAGAAAATGCGGCAGTTGAGCCTGAAATAGTGGATTTGGCAGAATTTTTGAACAAAATGGGTGCAAAAATAACCGATTATGGTACGGGAACAATTACAATAAAAGGCGTAAAGGCACTTAAAGGTGCAAAGCATACTGTTATACCTGATAGAATTGAGGCTGGGACGTTTATGGTGGCAGCGGCAATAACGGGTGGTGATATTTTGCTTACGAATGCAGTGCCAGATCACTTGGGGGCAATTACTTCAAAATTAAAAGAAGCTAATGTGGATATTGAAGAATCGGCACGTGGCATTAGAGTTTGCGCAAAGGGGGAGGTTTTGGCATTCGACTTAAAAACCATGCCTTTTCCAGGGTTTCCAACAGATTTACAGGCAGTATTTATGAGCCTTAGCACAGTTGCAAAGGGAACTAGTGTAATCACTGAAACTGTGTTTGAAAATAGATTTTTGCATGCAGGTGAACTAATCCGTATGGGTGCTGATATTAAAACAGACGGAAGAATTGCAGTGATTGACGGAGTTAAAAAGCTTACAGCAACCAAGGTTAAAGCAACTGACCTTAGGGCAGGGGCAGCATTGGTACTGGCGGCTATGGCGGCTGAAGGTGAAACGGAAATAAGTGATATTTTTCACATAGACAGAGGCTATTGCCTATTGGAGGAAAAACTTATAAACCTTGGTGCAAAAATACGGCGTGAAGACTGAAAAGCAATATCAAAATTCCATATGGTGGCGGAGATGGAGAGTTGGGTGCAATATTACGATATTTGAGCCAGCGCTTTACAATGGTTACAGCACAGGCAAAGGCAACACTGAATGATATAGGTACGGAAGAGTTGGCACATCTTGAAATGATGGGCACCATAGTTTCTCAACTTACACAGGGACTAACCGACAAGCAGATAGTTGATGCCGGGCTTGAGGCATATTATGTTGGCCATGGGCTTGGTGTCTACCCGGCGTCTGCTGCAGGTGTACCCTTTACTGCTGCATATATACAGAGCAAGGGCGACCCAATTTGTGATTTATATGAAGATATGGCAGCAGAGCAAAAAGCGTTGGCAACCTATAACTATTTGTTAGATTTAACTTGTGACCCTGACGTTATTGCACCTCTTAAATTCCTTAGAGAACGAGAAGTTGTTCATTTTCAGCGGTTTGGTGAAGCACTTGATATAGTTCGGGATTACCTTAACGAAGAAAGAGTATTTTCTATTACGAAACCTGATTTTATGAGATAAGTTGTTAGTTGACTATAAAATAAACCTTAAAGCAATTTTCTTTGGAGCAATATATTATTTTTTCAACAACTTGTGTTATTGAAAGGTGATTGATTTTTGCTAGCTGATTGAAAGGCGAAAGAATTTGAGCTTTGGCGGTATCATTATTTACAGGTGGCATACTTTCTTCCAATTCTTGCAGTTTTTGCAAAAGTTGCATCTTTGTGGCTTTATATTCTTCAAGGGTATCCACCCCGTTAAGATATGCAGTTTTGGCTTTTTCCAGATTTTGCGTTAGTTTTTTAATACTATTTTTGGCAAGGAAGGCTTGATTGTTTAAGCCTTCCTTTTGTTTTACGGTTATTTTGTAGCCTTGCACATTACTGATTTTATATTGTTGGTCAAGGGCTGTGAAAAAAGCATTCTCCAATTTGTTGGAGGATACTGAGTGGGAGGTTTTGCAAATTCCATGGTTGTAACTGCCACATTGAAGTTGGCAACCACCGTTTTTATAATACTGTCCACAAACAAGAGAAGAACCACAGCAACTACATTTAACAATACCCGAAAACCAAGGGGTGTTTTGCCGTGTCTGCCGCGGTGAGTATGGTTTTGCAGATATTTTTTGCTGTGCAATTGTAAATGTTTCCTGTGAAACAATAGGTGTAAAACTACCCTTTGCAATTATGGTGTCACTGTTTTGCATACGTCCAGCCTTTCCCGTAGGCGTCCAGCGGGAAAAGCCTATATAAACGGGATTTTGAAGAATATATTTTACACCACGGCTGTCAAAAGGGTTATTTTTATGGGTTTTTATACCCATTAAATTAAGATGCCTGGCGATGGAATAATAGCTTTTACCCCTAACAAATTCAGAAAATATATATTCTACTATTTTGCTTTCGCCCTCATTGGGTACAAGCGTTTTATTCTGGTTACAGTAGCCAAAAGGTGCGTATGCTTGATATTCACCATTTTCAGCTTTTTTCAACATGGTTTTTTTAACTTCTTCTGCAAGGTTAAGGCTATAATATTCAGCCATTGCCTCCAACATACTTTCATAAATTACCCCAAATTTATCGTCTTGTGGTACAGGCTCTTTTATACTTATTACACGTATGCCGCAGTCTCTTTTAAGCAAGGCTTTATAAATTACACTGTCTTCACGGCTTCTTGCAAAACGGTCGAACTTATGGCACAAAATAATGTCAAAAGGACGTGGCTTTTTTTTGGCAAGGGCTATCATACGCATAAAGGCAGGACGGTGGGTAGCCGATCTGCCAGAAATTCCTTCATCCCTAAAAATGAAGTTTTCATCTATTGCAAGGTTATGTTCACTGGCGTATTTTAAAAGCTCGTCAAATTGTGCAGCAGGGGAATATTCAGTTTGTTCGTCAGTGGAAACACGTATGTAAAGAGCGGCCTTTTCCATTAGCAAAACTCCTTTATAGTAATGGTACAAATTTAATGTGGCATAAAATACCCAAGGGGATGATAATATGAAGCTTGATTGCAAATTTTACATAGTTAAAAACGGTATTGAAACCGAAGTGTGTAAGTTCAGCCAAGAAGATTGTATGAGTTTGGACATTAGTGCAATACAAAGGGTGTTTGAAACACAGGATGTTGAGGTTGTGGAAATTGCACCCATATTTAAAAATATTCTGTAAACAATTGGGGTATAACCTTGTATATCCCTTTAAATTGTGGCAAAGTATTAATAAAAGTGGTAAAATATAAAAAAGTATTGAAAAACTATAGAATTATTTATGAGGTAAAGTATGAACGAAAAAGCACTGCGAACTTTAGAATATAATAAAATAATAGGCAAGCTTACAGATTTTGCTATTTCCCCTATGGGTAAAGAGCTTTGTTCTAAGCTTAAACCATCTGTAAGTATATCAGAAATTAGCCAGTGGCAAAAAGAAACCACAGAAGCATCAGAAATGATTGTACGAAAAGGCAACATTCCTCTTGGCGGTATGCGTGAAATACGTCCACAGCTTAAACGATGTAGTGCAGGTGGAACACTGGGTATTGAAGAATTAATGAACATTAATGAGTTTTTGTATGTTTGCCGTAAGGTTAAAAATTACTCTATAAACCAAAACAAGGCAGAGGTTTACGAAAGTATTGATGACATGTTTGGAATTGTTGAGCTTTTACCACGCCTTGAGTCTGAAATAACACGGTGTATTGTTTCGGAGGTGGAAATAAGCGATGACGCCTCCAACGAACTTAGAGCTGTACGCCGTGAAATTAGAACCTCCAACGACAAGATAAGAGAACAGCTTAATTCTATAATAAATTCATCGGCATACAGAAATATGCTACAGGATTATGTTATTACCATAAGAAATGACCGCTACTGTGTTCCTGTTAAAAGCGAATACAGAAATAGCTTTAACGGTATGGTGCATGACCAGTCTAACACGGGTTCTACCCTTTTTATTGAGCCGATGGCAGTGGTTCAGTTGAATAACAGAATTAAGGAATTACAGGCAAGGGAAAAAATTGAGATAGAAAAAATATTGGAAAAATTATCGGACAGCGTAAGGGAAAATGCAGACCTTATTGCTGCCAATTTGCATATAATTACCCAATTGGATTTTATATTTGCTAAGGGAAATATTTCCCTTTCTATGCGTGGAAGCAAACCAATATTTAATTCAAAGGGTTACATCAACATAAAAAAAGGCAGACATCCGCTTTTAGATGATAAAACTGTTGTACCAACAAACATCTATTTGGGCAAGGAGTTTACAACACTGCTTATAACAGGCCCTAACACTGGTGGCAAGACAGTTGCCCTTAAAACCCTTGGTTTATTTACCTTGATGGGTCAGGCAGGGTTGCACATACCAGCTTTTGATAACAGTGAGCTGGCGGTGTTTGATGAAGTTTTTGCAGACATTGGTGATGAGCAGAGTATAGAACAGAGCCTTAGTACATTTTCGGCGCATATGAGCAACATTGTTACCATTTTGGAGCATGTTACAAATAACTCATTAGTCCTTTTTGACGAACTTGGTGCAGGAACAGACCCTACAGAGGGTGCGGCCCTTGCCATTGCCATTATTAAACGACTGATGGAGAGAAAAATAAGAACGGCAGTAACCACACATTATAGCGAGCTTAAGGTGTTTGCACTTTCCACAGATGGCGTAGAGAATGCCAGTTGTGAATTTGATGTGGAAACTTTGCGCCCTACCTACAAGCTTTTAATTGGTATTCCAGGGAAAAGCAATGCCTTTGCAATTTCCAAACGTCTTGGTTTAAAAGACGATGTAATTGACCTTGCAAGGGAATTTATCAGCCATGACGAAACAAGGTTTGAAGATGTTATTACGGATTTGGAAATCAGCAAAAAATCCGTTGTGTACGAGCAGGAGAGGGCAGAGCAGTACCGAAAAGAAGCAGAGGTTCTAAAAAAAGAGGTGCAAACCCAAAAGGACAAAGTTGCAAAACAACGTGAAAAAATACTTGCCGATGCCCGTGAGGAAGCTCGAATGGTTTTCCAAAAGGCAAAAGAAGAAGCAGATTTAATAATAAAGGAAATGAACAGGGACGCCCGTGAAAAGGCAAACCAAACAAAGATGAATGAAAGCCGTCAAAAACTTAAAACACACCTTGCAAATGCAGATACCGAATTTAACAAAACCCTTGCAAAAAAGCGTGCTGCACATAAGTCACCAGAAAACCTAAAAACTGGAGACAAGGTTTATGTTGTTAGTTTTGACCAACGAGGTACAGTTATAAGTGGGCCGGACAATAACAAGGACGTTATGGTGCAGATGGGAATTATGAAAGTAAAAGTTCCGCTAAAAGAACTTGCTGTTGACGATTTTATTGAAAAAGAAAAGCCCCAAAGAAGTATTATGAGAAATATAACCTCTAAAGTTAAAGAGGGTAAAAGTATGGGTATTAAGGCGGAAATTGATTGCCGTGGACAAACTGTTGACGAGGGACTTGGAAATATTGACAAATATTTGGATGATGCCTATTTATCGGGGCTTAAACAAGTTACCATTATACACGGCAAAGGCACAGGTGCCCTTAGAAGTGCAGTGCAAACCTATCTTAGAACAAATCCGCACGTTAAAGCTTTCCGCTATGGGGTGTTTGGCGAGGGCGAAATGGGTGTTACCATTGTAGAGATTAAATAAGGGGGTAAAAAAATGTCCGATAAATTGAAAATAATGGTTGTGGATGATGATGAACACATTGCAGAACTGATATCCCTTTATTTACTGCGTGAGGGATATGAAACATGTGAGGTTTACAGTGGCACGGAAGCAGTAAAAAAATTTGAGGAATTTAAACCCAACCTTATAATGTTGGATATTATGCTGCCAGGTATTGACGGCTATGAAGTTTGCAAGGAAATTAGAAAGGTTAGTAATGTACCTGTTATTATGCTTACGGCAAAGGGGGATACCTTTGACAAAGTACTAGGGTTGGAGCTTGGTGCAGATGATTATATGGTGAAACCCTTTGAGCCAAAGGAGCTTATAGCCAGAGTTAAGGCGGTTTTAAGACGTTACGATGTTAAAGACAAAAAGGGAGATAACGGTAATAAGCTAACATTTACCAATCTTGAAATTAACATGGACAACTACACGGTTACCTACCATGGCAATGAGCTTAGCTTTCCGCCTAAAGAATTTGAATTGCTGTATTTTCTTGCCAAACGCCCAAATCAGGTTTTTACAAGAGACCAGCTTTTGGACAAGATATGGGGTTACGAATATATTGGTGATACACGAACTGTAGATGTACACATAAAAAGAATTCGTGAAAAATTTTATGAAAGCGAAAGCTGGAGTGTTAAAACAGTTTGGGGCGTAGGCTATAAATTTGAGGTGAAATAAAGGGTGAAGATTACAACCATATTTAAAAAACAGATGTTGCTTTATATGGGTATACTTTTAATTTCCTTTGGATTTTTTGGCGCAGGCATATCCTTTGTATACACAAGGCAGTATACCAACGAACAAGAGCAACAGCTAATTTTGCAGGGCGAACGTTTTAAGGAAAGCATGACAAGCTTATATTATACAGGTGCTGTAGACATGAGCCGAATGAGCTTTGAATTGCAGATAATGGAAAAATATATGGGGTCAAGCGTTTTCTTTATGAATGACAAGGGGCAGGTAAGCCTTGTATCCCAAAGCCTTAACCAGCAGTGGGTAGGGCAGACTATTACAGACGAGGCGGTAAGCATTGTACTAGATGGCAGAGTTGCAACGGTTAAGGGCAAAATTGGCGGAATGTTTAACGAAACTGTGCTTACGGTAGGTTATCCCATTGTTATAGGTGACAAAATTATTGGCGGAGTATTTATGTGCAAGCCAATAACGGTTTTGCAGGAGGCAACAAAGGATATGCGCAGTGTTGTTGTAGGGTGCATGGTACCCGTTTTTATGATAGGAGCAATGCTTATTTATTATTCTACAAAACGTATAATTATGCCACTTAGGGATATGAATGATGCAGCGAAAATAATTGCTGATGGAAATTTTCAAAACAGAATCGAAGTGCAAAGCGGTGATGAGGTTGGTCAGTTGGCGGAAAGCTTTAACAACATGGCAGAAAGTCTTGAAAAAAATGAAAACAGTAGACAGAAGTTTATTGCTAACATTTCCCATGATTTACGCTCACCGTTAACAAGTATACAGGGTTTTATAAGTGCCATTACCGATGGAACAATTCCACCTGAAAGGCAAAGCCACTATCTGAACATAGTGCTAGAAGAAACAGCAAGGCTTACAAAGCTTGCCAACGATATGACGGATTTAAGTAAGGTTGAGGCTGGGGCAATGAACCTTGAACTTTGCGAATTTGATATAAACGACATGATTAGGGACAGCCTTAATGTTTTTGAAACACGTCTTTCAGCAAAAAAAATACGTACGGCAGCTGTGTTTGAGGAGGAGGTTACATCGGTTTTGGCTGACCCCAATATGATACAGCGTGTTATACAAAATTTGTTGGACAATGCCGTTAAATTCACACCGCAGGACGGCGAAATTACTATTGAAACTACCGTTAAGGTTGAAAAGGTTTATGTTGCCATTCGGGATAACGGCAAGGGCATAACCCGAGATGAACAGAAAAAGGTATTTGAAAGGTTTTTTAAGGCAGACTCAAGCCGTGGATTGGACAAGGGTGGAATTGGTCTTGGATTATCAATAGTAAAGGAATTTATTAAGGCTCACGGCGAAAAAATTGAGGTAAAAAGCATCGAAAATATGGGCACAGAGTTCACTTTCAGCCTTAAAAAGGCAGAGGTGAAATGAAAAAAGAAATGTTATAAAAGGAGGAATTGCTATGTTTGTGACCGGAAAAGAAATTATTGCAAAAGAGGTTTCGCCAGGAATTTTTAGAAAAATACTTACTTACAATGATAAATTGATGGTATGTGAATTTTTGATTAAAAAGGGTGCTGTTTTAAAGGAACATCACCACATCAATTTGCAGAACACCTATGTAATAAGCGGAAAGCTGGAGTTTAGTGTAAATGGAGAGACAAGAGTGGTTACAGACGGTGATTCCATACTTATGGAGGAAGATGCACCGCACAGTGTTGTTGGTCTTGAGGATACTAGGGTAATTGATGTATTTAGCCCTATGAGAAAAGACTTTTTATAAAAACATCAGGCTGTCAAAAAGCCTTGGGCATTGCCCAAACCCACTTGCTTTTTGAAAAAAGCAAGGCCAAAAACGTTATTAAAATCGCATCTTTATGCGGTTTTAGGTGGGTCAAGGGTGAAACCCTTGTGGGTGTTTGAGGGTGAAGCCCTCAAGGGTTTGACCTTGCCCACATGCCAAGATTTTTTAAAAACATTGTTGAAATTTGACAATGTTTTTTGTTTTTGATATTATCTTTTAGCAGTGTCATTATATTATTATTTTTAGGAGGGTATCAAAATGAGTTTTTTTGAAAAGCAATTTAAGCTTCAAGAGAATAAAACAAATGTAAAAACAGAAGTTTATGCCGGTATTACAACATTTATGACTATGGCATATATTCTTATTGTAAACCCTAGTATCTTAAGTGCTACAGGTATGGACGCAGGTGCGTTGCTAACAGCAACAGCAATTGCTTCTGCGTTGGGTACATTCTGTATGGCGGTGTTTGCGAACTATCCATTTGCACTTGCGCCAGGTATGGGTCTGAATGCATACTTTGCATTTACTGTTGTTTTACAGTACGGTTATTCATGGCAAACAGCGTTAACAGCGGTATTTATAGAGGGTATTATTTTCATTATACTTTCCTTCGCCAATGTTAGGGAGGCTATTTTTAACGCTATACCTAAAAACATGAAATCAGCTACAAGTGTTGGAATAGGTTTATTTATTGCTTTTATAGGTATGCAAAATGCGGGCATAATTGTGGATAATTCCGCAACGCTTGTTGGAATTGGAAATGTAAAAACTGTACCTGTGGCACTTGCTCTTATTGGCACATTAATTACAGTTGCGCTGGTAATAAAAAAAATTCGTGGTGCACTTTTATGGGGAATCATTATTACTTACGTGTTGGGCATTCTATGTGAACTTACAGGTATTTACGTAGTTAATATTGAAGCAGGAATGTATTCACTTATCCCCGGTGGAGTTGTGTCACTTCCACCTTCACTTTCACCTGTATTCTTTAAACTTGATTTTTCAAATATTTTCTCACTTGAATTTTTTACCGTTATTTTCTCGTTCTTGTTTGTTGACCTTTTTGACACTTTAGGCACTCTTATTGGTGTTTCAACTAAAGCTGGATACTTGGACAAAGAAGGAAAGTTACCTAGAATTAAAGGAGCCCTGTTGGCTGATGCAGTGGGCACAACAGCAGGCGCAGTGCTTGGTACATCAACAGTCACTACTTTTGTTGAAAGTGCATCAGGCGTTGCAGACGGCGGCAGAACAGGTCTTACATCGGCAGTTACTGGATTGTTGTTTTTGCTTGCTTTGTTATTTTCGCCTATCATTACAGCTATTCCTTCATTTGCAACAACACCAGCACTTATTGTAGTTGGTTTGTTTATGATGGAACAGGTTGTAAATATTGATTTTAGCGATTACACAGAAGGTTTCCCTGCTTTTATTGCTATTCTTATGATGGTTGTTGCTTACAGCATTTCAGAGGGACTTATTTTTGGCGTTATATCTTATGTAGCATTAAAGATTTTTTCTGGCAGAAGTAAAGAGCTGAACCCTGTGATTATTATTATCGCAATTTTATTTTTATTAAAACTTGTAATGTAGGGAACACTATTTCTTATATGTGCTTGACTTTTTTGTCATCAGCTTGTAGAATGGTGTTGTAAATATACAAGATATTTTTCCATATAACTGGCGGAAGTGGATTTAACCACAGGGAGTATGGATTTTTTAAGCCGACCGCCTGGGCATTTGACATTCATCATGCACAGGGGTTAGGCTTATTTTTATGTCGAAAACAGTCCCAAATTTTTCTTAGGAGGAGTTAAAATGAAAAGAGCATTACTTAGCGTTTCAGACAAGACAGGCATTATTGATTTTTCAAAGGAACTGATTGCCATGGGTTGGGAGATTATTTCAACAGGCGGTACACACAAGGCATTGGAGGACGCAGGCTTAAAGGTAACGGGTATATCGGACGTAACAGGTTTCCCTGAATGTCTTGACGGACGTGTTAAAACCTTACACCCTGCAATACATGCAGGTGTTCTGGCAATAAGAGGCAACGCAGAGCATATGAAACAGCTCGAGGAACTTAAAATTGACACCATTGACATGGTGGTAGTTAATCTTTATCCTTTTAAGCAGACCATACTGAAAGAAAATGTTGAACGTGAGGATGCCATTGAAAATATTGATATTGGCGGGCCTACAATGATTAGAGCGGCGGCAAAAAATTATCAAGATGTGGCTGTAGTGGTTGACCCAGCGGATTATAGCAAAATTTTGGAAGAGCTTAAAGCTGACGGAGAAGTAACTGCCCAAACCAAATTCTATCTTAGCACAAAGGTATTTATGCACACGGCACACTATGATAGCCTTATTGCAAGTTACATGATGAAAGAGGCAGGAATTACAGGCTTCCCAGACACTATTTCCCTTACCTACGAAAAGGTACAGGAAATGCGTTATGGCGAAAATCCTCATCAAAAAGCTGCGTTTTACAAAGAAGTTGGAAATACAAAGGGAATGCTTACCAATGCAAAACAGCTTCATGGAAAGGAATTATCCTTTAACAACATTAACGATATGAATGGCGCATTAGAGCTTTTGAAGGAATACAGCGAGCCTACAGTGGTTGCTTGCAAACATGCAAATCCATGTGGTGTTGCCAGTGCAGAAAACATTCACGAGGCGTATGTTAAGGCTTACGAAAGTGACCCAGTATCTATTTATGGCGGCATTATTGTTGCCAACAGAGAAGTTGACAAGGCTACGGCAGAGGAAATTGCAAAGATATTTGTGGAGATAGTGGTTGCACCATCTTTTACAGAGGAAGCTTTTGAAATTATATCCAAGAAAAAGAACATCAGAATTATGGAACTAAAAGACATTATGGAAAAACAGCCTGTTGGCTCTATTGACATAAAGAAGGTATCTGGCGGAATTTTGGTACAAGATGTGGATACTCCACTTTACAATGAAGAAGAGTTAAAGGTAGTTACCAAGAAAGCACCTACTGAAAAAGAATTGGAAGACCTTAAATTTGCATTTAAGATGGTTAAATACGTTAAATCTAACGGTATTGCTATTGCCAAAGACAAAAGGTCTATTGGAATTGGGCCTGGTCAGGTGAACAGAATTTGGGCTTGCCAGCAGGCTGTTGAACACGGCACAAACCATTTGGGTGCAGAATTTGTTAAAGGTGCGGCATTGGCAAGTGATGCGTTTTTCCCTTTTCCAGACTGTGTTGAGGAATGTGCAAAAGCAGGGATTACTGCTATTGTTACACCAGGTGGGTCTGTAAACGACCAGCTTTCCATTGATGCTTGCGACAAGTACGGTATTGCAATGGTGTTTGTTGGTATGCGCCATTTCAGGCACTAATTTAGGTTGGAATATAGTATTCAGACTGTCAAAAAATGCAAAACCTTGAGAGCTTTGCCCTCAAACACCCACAAGGGCTTCCTGTCAGCACTTTGCTTTGCAAAGCTGTCCTACGGACATATGGCACTTCTTTGCCATTGCCACCTTGACCCATCTAAAACCGCATATTTATGCGGTGTTGATGAAAGTTTTTGGTCTTGCTTTTTTCAAAAAGCAAGTGGGTTTGGGCAACGACCAAGTGTTTTTAAAAGTAAAGACCTTAGGATTCCTAAGGTCTTTACTTTTATTGTTTTTCAAGGTTTAGCAGATATTCTTTTATTTCAAGTCCGCCGCCGTAGCCTGTAAGGCTTCCATCTGCACCAATTATTCGGTGACAGGGTATGATTATGGAAATTGGGTTGCGATTATTTGCACCGCCTACTGCACGCACGGCTTTAGGGTTATTTATAGCTTTGGCAATGTAGCCGTAGGTTTGCGTTTTGCCGTAAGGCACTGTTTGCAATGCGCTCCATACTTTAAGCTGAAAGTCAGTACCCTTTGGGTTTAGGTTCAAGTCAAATTCTTTTCTTTTGCCGTTAAAATACTGGTCTAACTGCATTTTGCATTTTTCCATTTCGTAAGTGGGTGTGCCTATACATTCAAATTCGTTTTGTACAAAGTATAATCCAGTGATTGCGTCCTCGTCACCCTCAATTTTAAGTATCCCTACAGGGGATTTATAGCAAAGTATATTCTTCATTTTTAAGCACATCCTTTCATAACACCAGTATAGTACAGGCTTTAAAAAAGGGCAATACCTTGGTTAAAACATTGGGACGCTGTTCCAACCCTGCAATTTTTTGAAAAGAATTGAGTAAAACTTCCTAAAGCAAAACATTCGTTTTGCTTAAAACACCCTACATTAGTACAACAATAAGTTATGGTTTAATTTTTTGAAGATAAATATCGTTATCCCTTATTTCTACGGTGTGTGTAGTAAGGTTTTCCAGTGAAATATAGCTATCATTAAATATGCTAACCTCGGCCATGTCGGGTATATCGCCAAGTATTTCAATGAACAAAGACCTGTGGGCATATGCCATGCCACCTGCTATAAGTCCGCCAAATTGTGATTTAACAAAAGGAGGAGGGGATGCTGTAAATACTTTGACGGCTTTATTATAGGCAGTTAATAGGCTGGTTTCTGTTGAAATACGGTAGTCGTTACATTGTACTGCAGATGGACTGCCTACTGAAAAATCCACATCGGTGTACAAAACTGCTTTTACCTGTGGATAGTTCTGGGCAAGGTGGGTATAAATGTTAACAAGTTTATCAGCGGTTTGGGTAGTGGTATAGCAATGGTTGTCAGTGGAATAGTGACTTAGCCCTAGGGATGTAACAAAAACATCTTTATCTGCGTAAAAGCACAAATAGTCCAGTGCAGAAAATAAGATATCTTCGCTTTCGTCTGTTTGCTGATAATGGTTCACACCTATTATGTCAAAATATTGGGTATCTGGACAAAAATTCATGCTGTAGCGAATATCATCAGAGGAAATGCTCCACACAAGGGTAACATTAGGTGCATTTTCACGAAATATTTTTGCGGCATTATTCCACTGCTGTGTATAGTTGCGTGTGTTTGCATACAAGCGTGAGCCAAAAGGGAAAAGGTTCAAATAAATGGGTATATTAAGTGTACCAAAACTTTGGGCAAGACTAATAAGCCTGTTATCTGTTGGGAAAAAGCCATTGTCTGCCGTTAGGGTTATGAGAGATATTTTATCAAGTATAAAGCAGTGCAAAACATCGGAAATGGGGAAAGTATCGGCCGTTGTCATATCAAAGCCATAAATTGTGTTAGCGGCAGTATTATGTTCAAGGTCCTCTATTGTTGTGTATAAAGATGTATTTGTAATAGAAAAACCAGCAAGGGGTGGTGTTGTTGTGGAATTTTCAATATAAATATCACAGGTTAAATAGGATGGGGCATTAAGGTTACTGTCAGCTGGTTCTATCATTTGGGAAGAACTATTACAGCCGCAAAGGCTTAAAGTAAGCAAAAATAAAATCAATTTTTTCATGTTACACCTCCTATCAATATTTTTGCCGTCTTTTTGCATGTATATACCTCATATAATAGGTTTAAGGAGGAAGTTAACATGAGAAAAAAGAGCTTTCAGTACAAGCGGTTTATTAAAAACTTTTTTGCTTCGGTAGTGGCATGGGTGGCTATGGCAATTTTAGTATTTAATTTTATTGGAATGGATAAAATTACGGCCGTTGTTTTAGGAGGAACGAAGGAGCCAAGTGTGGATACACAGGAGACAGGGCAGGCAGTGTTTGGTTTTGAAAATACAAGCAATGAGGTTGACGCCGAGGCGGTACTTCTTCATACCTTAAATTATGATGAACTTCGTCTTCAACCAGAAACAGATAACAGCGTGGAAATTCCTAGTGGAAAAATAAATATAACAAAAGAGGATTTGGAGAAACTATCAGATATAGACTATCTTAGAAGAAATTTTTATACCATAGACAAACGAACAAACTTAGAAGCCAATGATATAAAACCAGAAGAATTTTTAAATATGGATTTGTCTATAGATAAGGAACAGGATGGCCCGAAAATACTTATTTTTCACACTCATTCTCAGGAAATGTATGCCGATAGTGATGAATCAAAGGGCATTAGCGAGGGTGTGTATGGTGCAGGAGAAAAGTTAAAGGAAGCTTTGGAAAGAAAATATGGAATAGAGGTTTTACATGACGACGGGCAGTATGATGTGGTGGATGGAAAAAGGCATGTACTTGGCTCTTACGAGCGTATGGAGCCTTACATAAGTAAGATACTTAAAGATAATCCATCCATAGAGGTGGCTATTGATATTCACCGGGATGGGGTGAATGAGAATATACATCTTGTAGCTGAGGAAGGTGGTAAACAATGTGCCCAGATTATGTTTTTTAATGGATTATGCAAGGTATACGACAACGGAGTGCTTGTACCAACACCAGGGCTTGAAAATAAATATCTTAAGGATAACCTTGCATTTAGCTTCAATATGCAGCTAATGGCAAACGAATTGTACCCAAATCTTACAAGGAGGGGATATCTGAACGCTTATCGCTACAGCCTTCATATGCTGCCTAAAAGTTTAGAAATTGAGGTGGGTGCGCAGACCAATACAAAGGAGGAGGCATTTAATGCAATGGAGCCGTTGGCCGATGTGTTGGCATCAGTGATTTGCAATGAATAAAAAAACAAATGCTTCTAATAATAAGCCCATGATGAATTTTATTTATTATGGGCTTATAGGTTTTGGTATGGAAATTTTGTGGACGGGCTTATGTTCACTTAGAAACGGAGACCTTACAATGAAAAGCACAACCTCCCTTTGGATGTTTTTTATATATGGTCTTGGTGCTTTTTTAGAACCTCTGTTTATACTATTAGAAGGTGTACCCATTATATTAAGAGGAATGATTTACACGGTACTTATTTTTAGTGCAGAGTATGCAACAGGGTATTTTTTGGAAAGGAGTATAGGGCGATGCCCTTGGAATTACGGCAGTGGAAGCCTTAGTGTGTATGGTCTTATACGGCTGGATTACATGCCTATTTGGTTTGCTGTAGGTTTATTTTATGAGTATATATATTTTGTAATGCTTTAAACTTTATTGCGCATATGCCGTATGTTCTTGTATAATTAAAATTAAAGGGGGAGATTTTATGCCGACAGGACAAATGCCAGGAAATGGCAAGCAAAATGATACAAAAACGCTTATACGGTTTATGCTTATTGCACTTATGGTAACAAGTGTGCTTAACATATTTTTAGCATCAGCAAGTACACGAACTGTAACACAGATTAAATACAGTGACTTTACTACCATGCTTGAGGAGGGCAAGGTTGATTACGTTGAAATTGAGGACGACAGGCTTTTGATTACCGAAGTTGACGACCCAAATGACACAGAGGTGAATATTTACAAAGCGGCCAAGCGTTACTACACAGGGCGTATAGACGACCCGGAACTAAAGGA
>JBFWMT010000027.1:0-34029 GCA_050251415.1 Anaerotignaceae bacterium
GCCGAAGTGCGGTAAACTCATGGTTTATGCCAGAAAAGCCTTGATTCATGCGGGTTTGCTCGATACCATGGTGACTCAAAGTTACCTTAATAATCTCATCGAAACTTGCCCTCAAATAACTCGAAATTTCGTGTCGGCTTATACCCGACCTAGGGTTCGAATCCCTAACTCTCCGTATGCAAGAGCCCTGTAAATTATATATTTACGGGGCTTTTGGTCTGACTTTAAGGGCAATAATAATTAACAATGTAATAAAAATACAAATTTATGAGGTGCGCTATGGCGAAGATAAACGGAAAGGAAATTATGAGGGTTAAGGGAATGGGTTTTCTTTTTAACCGAGGGACGGACGATAAATTTAATGCCCGAATTGTTAGTGGAAATGGGGGAATAACCGCTGAACAGATGTCTTGTATTGCAAAGGCTACAGAGAAGTTCGGTGATGGAAATGCTGTATTTACATCAAGAATGTGCATAGAAATACAAGGGGTAGCTTTTGAAAATATTGAGCCGTTGCAGGAATTTCTGGCACAGGTTGGTCTTGAAACAGGAGGGACGGGAGACAAGATTCGGCCGGTTGTTGCCTGTAAAGGAAATACCTGCGTGTTTGGCCTTGTACCATCAATGGATGTTGCAAAGTTAATATACGAAAGGTTTTATAAGGGATACAGAAGAGTGGAGCTTCCACACAAATTTAAAATTGCTGTTGGGGGATGCCCTAACAATTGTGTTAAGCCGGACCTTAACGATATAGGCTTGGTTGGACAAAATAAGCCAGTTGTAATACTGGAAAAATGCAAAAGCTGTGGAAAGTGTCTAGTTGAGAGTGTATGCCTGATGAAAGCTGCTAAAAAAGGAGAAAATGGTTTAATAGCCATTGACGCAAATCTTTGCAACGGCTGTGGAAAATGTATTCGAACATGTCCTTTTCACTGTATTGATTTACGGGAAAAAGGTGTAAATATTGTGATTGGTGGACGCTGGGGGCGTGAGGGCAGAAAAGGCTCTTATCTTAAAGGAATTTATGCTGTTGATGACGCACTGGATATAATTGAAAAAATTATACTTGTATATCGCGACAATGCTTTCAAGAAGGAACGCTTTGCCGACATGATAGATAGGATTGGATTTGAAAAGGTGGAAAGCCTTATACTGCAAAGCAATATAATAGAAAGAAAAGAAGAAATTATTGCTAAAGAAATAGAAAAAAGATAAATTTGATGCCCGTGGCTATATTGCTATGGGCTTTTTTGATGTTTGCCTTTATTGACATATTGCTTTAATATTGTATAATTGATTTACTTAGGAAACGCTGATTAATTCAAACAGCGTTTTATTTTGAAAAAATGGAGGGGAAAATATGGCACGGCCTAAGAAATGCAGAAAGGTATGCTCTATGCCTTTAAATACAGGGTTCACACCATCAAACGTGGGCAGATGCTGTTTAACGGTGACGATGACTGTAGATGAATACGAAACAATACGCCTTATTGACCTTGAGGAAATGACTCAGGAGGAATGTGCAGGGAAAATGGATATTGCAAGAACCACTGTACAGGCTATTTATATAAGTGCACGCAAAAAGTTGGCAGATTGCCTTGTAAATGGGAAAATGCTTAAAATAGAGGGTGGAGATTTCAGAGTTTGTGGCGGAAATGATTTATCTTGTGAAGGTTCAAAATGCTGCCACAAAAATGATGAAGAATAAAGAAAAGAGGTGCCTTGATGGATATAAAAAATGACCTTGCAACCTTTTTTCCGGTATGGAGCAAGCTTGATGATAAGGAAAAAGAAATACTAATAAACGGAAGCGTTGTGAAAACAGTTAAGACCGGTGCGGTTATTCACAATGGTGCTGAAGATTGCGTTGGGCTGTTACTTATTAAAAAAGGTATAATAAGAACATATATTTTAAATGAAAGCGGAAGAGAAATAACACTATATCGCCTTTTTGAAAGGGACATGTGCTTATTTTCTGCATCTTGCATGATGAACAGTATACAGTTTGAGGTTAATGTGGAAGCTGAAACGGAAGTGGAGATGCTGGTAATTAAGTCCCCTGTGTATGAAGGGCTTATGCAAAAATCACTTGTGGTAGCAAACTATACAAGCCAGCTTATGGCCGCAAGATTTTCAGAGGTTATGTGGCTTATTGAACAAATTATGTTTAAAAGCTTTGATGTACGCCTTGCAGAATTTTTGTGTGGGGAAATAAATATTGAGCAAAACAATACAATTGCTATGACCCATGAAAAAATTGCAAGGCATATGGGAACAGCACGTGAAGTGGTAACACGTATGCTTAAATACTTCCAAAGCGAGAAAATGGTGCGGCTTTTTCGTGGTGGAATAGAAATAATTGATGAAGACAGACTAAGAAAAATGTGTGATTAACGGGTTGTAGTACAAGAATTTTAATTGGTACAGGCGAATATTATTTTATATAGGTGTAAAGAAGGTATTTTTGATATAACACCTATTTAAGGTTGCGTTGTGAATTCAAAGTGATTTTTTAGGGGGAGAATTAGATTATGACAGAAACGATTTCTAACATAAACGGCGTTGTGAACAGCTTTGTTTGGGGGCCTGCAATGTGTGCGCTGTTTGTGTGCGTTGGCATTTTTACATCAATTAGGTGTAATATGTTTCAAATAACAAAAATTAAGCTTTGGTGGAATAGTACCATTATGGCAGTTTTTAAAGACAAAAGCGTTACTTCTACAGATGACGCAAAATCTATATCTCAGTTTCAGGCACTTACAACTGCCCTTGCTGCAACCATTGGCACTGGTAACATAGTGGGTGTTGCAACTGCAATTGTTTCTGGCGGACCTGGTGCCATTTTTTGGATGTGGGTATCGGCTTTTTTTGGAATGATGACAAAATATGCAGAAATTGCCTTGAGCATGAAATATAGGTATAAGAATGAGAGAGGGCACTGGATTGGTGGACCAATGGTTTTTATTGAGCGAGGCTTAAAAATGAAGGGCATGGCAGTTGTATTTGCCTTATTTTGTTTAATTGCATCGTTTGGTATTGGTAATATGAGCCAGGCTAATTCTATGGCAGGTGCATTAAACTCTGCTTTTGGTACAAACAACCTTGCTGTTGGTATTGTTATTGCTGCTATTTCGGCAATGGTTATTATGGGTGGAATAAAGCGAATTGGCAGTGTAACAGAAAAACTTGTACCGTTTATGGCTTTGGCATATATTATTGGTGGCATTGCACTTATCGCAATTAACATAACATCGGTGCCAAAGGCATTTGCTGATATTTTTGCAGGAGCTTTTCGACTTAAGTCTGTAGGTGGCGGAGTTTTTGGTTATGGAATTGCACAGGCAATGCGTTTTGGTGTTGCACGAGGTGTATTCAGTAATGAAGCCGGTCTTGGTTCGTCCTCCCTTGCACATGCCGCAACTGATACAGAGGAGCCTATTAAGCAGGCAATGTGGGGCGTATTTGAGGTTTTTGCAGACACTATTGTTGTTTGTACAATTACCGCCCTTGCCATACTTACAGCAAATGTGGTGGGCACTGTTGGTGCAGATGGACAGATGGTTAAGGGAGCGGCACTTACCATTCTGGCATTTTCAAAGGGATTTGGAAGCTTTGCAGGTATATTTATATCGATAGGGATTGTTTTGTTTGCATTTTCAACAATTATTGGCTGGAGTTATTATGGAGAGAGATGTATGGAGTATCTTTTTGGCCTTAAATACACACCTATATATAAAGTGGTTTACGTTATTGTAATTGTTATTGGATGCACATCTTCTCTTGAACTGGTTTGGGGATTATCGGATACTTTTAACGGGCTTATGGCATTACCTAACCTTATTGCTGTTTTACTGCTTTCAGGTGAAGTGGCTAAGATGACAAGGGAATACATACAAAAAAATGACTGAGCCAAAAAGGATTTGGTAAATTAAGAAAATACTTTTAAATAAATGAATTTTGGAGTATAATAATAGCTATATAGAAAGGGAGTGCTGACTATGAAATGCTTTATAAAAAGTGGCAAGAAATATATTGAGAGAATGGATATTTGGGATGTTTCTTTTTTAAAAATTTGCCTTTGTGCTATGGGTGTTTTAATTGGCATTGGTGTTAGTGATGAGAAAAAGAAGTCGGTAGGGATTGCAGCAATATTTATTTTTATTGCAACATATATTCCACTTATGGCTAAATACATTGGTATTGTGCTTGAGGAAAAAGAAACTGAAGATTATAGCATTGATGATGACTGTTTTGAATTGCTGGATTGATTTTAAATATTATGACCCTGCGGATTTATCTTTAGGTTGTTTAAGGTCATTGACGTGGGGTTTATTATTTTTTGAAAAAAATAGAAAAAAGTGTTGACAGGTTATGAAGGTATATGGTATTATATCCTTCGTCAGCAAGAAATGACGACACCAGATTTTGCAATCTGGCTCAGTAGCTCAGTTGGTTAGAGCGCCGGCCTGTCACGCCGGAGGTCATGGGTTCGAGCCCCACCTGAGTCGCCATTTGGGAGTTTAGCTCAGCTGGGAGAGCGCTTGCCTTACAAGCAAGATGTCACAGGTTCGAGCCCTGTAATTCCCATTAACACCGTAGGTCAAAAGACTTGCGGTGTTTTTTTATGTAAAATTATAGTTTTTTGTCAATTCTACATTTATGTTTGATTTTTAAGTAATTATTTAGTATTATTTATAGTATTGAATTTGTTGTTAAGGATTGTTATAAATTACAAAAGGATGTGTACATAGTATGAAGATAGGCAATTGTCTTATCGCTCAGTCTGGCGGACCTACAGCGGCTATTAATGCAACTCTTGCAGGGGTATACTCTGGGGCAAAAAAAAATTTTGCTATTGGCAGAATCTATGGCGGAATGAATGGCATTGAAGGAATAATGAAAGGAAGTATTATAGATTTAAGCACTATTTTGGACAAGGAAGACAATCTTAAGCTGCTTAAAACTACACCGTCATCATTTCTGGGCTCTTGCAGATATAAACTTAAGGGCGGTGCAGAAGGTAAGAAGGAATTTAAAAAGCTTTTTAAAATTTTTGAGGAAAATAATATTAAATATTTCTTCTATATTGGCGGAAACGATTCTATGGATACTATTTTACAGCTTAAAGAGTATCAGGCAGCCAACGGTGGAGATGTTACATTTGTTGGTGTGCCAAAAACCATAGACAATGACCTTTGTTGCATTGACCACACCCCTGGTTTTGGTAGTGCGGCTAAGTATATTGCTACCACTGTTAAGGAAATTGCGGCAGATACTGCGGTTTACGACATGGACAGCATTGTTGTAGTAGAGGTTATGGGCAGAAATGCAGGCTGGCTGGCACTGTCAGCGGCTTTGGCACTGGACAGCAAAGGCAGATGTATGGCTGACCTTATTTATTTGCCTGAAAATGCATTTGATTATGACAAGCTTATTGAGGATATTAAAAAAGTACAGGAAACAAAAAGACAAATAGTGGTAGTTGTATCCGAGGGGATTAAATTTGCAGATGGAAACCTTATTGCCGAGGCAAAAACTAAGGACAGCTTTGGCCATGGACAGTTAGGTGGAGCGGCAAAGCATGTTGAAGCTGTTATACAAGAACGAATGGGTGTAAAGGTGCGTTCTGTAGAAATAAATGTGCTTCAGCGTTGTGCGGCACATTTATTGTCTGCAAGGGATATAAACGAAAGCTATATGATTGGTGAAAAAGCAGTTGAGGTTGCGGCAGAAGGCAAAAGCGGTGTAATGGTTACAACCCAAAGAGCAGAGGGAAGTTTTTACAGTCTTGCTTTGGGTTCAACGGAAATTAGCCTTATTGCCAATAAAGAAAAAACAGTGCCTGATGATTATATGAATGAGGCTAAAAATGCCGCTACGCAAAAGGCATTGGATTATCTTATGCCGCTTATACAGGGTGAAATTGCAATAGCTATGGAAAATGGCATACCAAAGCATTTGGTTTTGAGAGATTTTATTTAACAAGTGTTATTTAAAAGCTGGGGATTGGTATAAAATCAAGCCCTAGCTTTTTTATGTAGTAATTGTTTACAGAGCCGTAATGTGGTAGAATTAAAATTAATGTATTAATACGGATTTTTAAAGAAGGTGATTTTATGGCAGAAAGCGTGGTGCTTAACGGCACAGTAGAAGATATAATTTTTCAGAACGCAGAAAACGGATATGCAGTATTTTCTGTTGACGATAATGAAAATGAAACCATATGCGTTGGAGTTGTGCCAAATCTTCATAGCGGAGAAAGCCTTAAAATTATAGGAAGCTGGACGGTTCATCCTACTTATGGACGTCAGCTTGCAGTTGACTTTTATGAAAAAACAATACCTACAACGGTAGAGGGAATAGAAAAATATTTGGCATCAGGTGTTATAAAGGGAATTGGTGCAAAAACTGCAAAAAAAATTGTAGCTAAATTTGGAGAGGCAACTTTTTTTGTTATTGAAGAAAAGCCTGACCGTTTGGTTGAAATAAAAGGTATTAACTATGAAAAGGCAATGCGTGTAAGCGAGGTCTTCAGGGAACAGCATGAACTGCGCAGAGCCATGATGTTTTTACAGGATTTTGGAGTATCGCCTATATTCGCCATGAAAATATATAAAAAATATAAGGGTAAAACCTTCGATATTGTTAGTACAAATCCCTACAGACTGGCGGATGACATTTTTGGCATTGGCTTTAAAATGGCAGATAAATTGGCGGCTTCGGCAGGGATTGAGCCAAATGCACCACCAAGAATAAAAGCAGGAATAAAATATCTGCTTAACCAAGCAGGGGTTGACGGACATGTTTACTTGCCCCTTAACTTGCTTTTGCAACAGGCCGAAGAAATGCTGGGTGTTAATTTATCCTTAATTGAAAATGCACTTATTGAGTTGCAAATGGAGCACCAAATTTGGCAGGAAAAAATAAATGATGTATCTACTGTTTATTTGAATATGTACTATTATGCGGAAATTGCCGTGTCCAAAAAAATATTGGAACTTTTAATAGACTATGATGACAAAAATAATACTGATTGGAATTTAGTAATTGACAAGGCCCAAGAGAAAGCAGGGGTTACTCTTGCCGAAAACCAAAGGCTTGCTGTACGTGAGGCATTGACAAGCGGTGTATTAATCATTACAGGTGGGCCAGGCACAGGCAAAACCACCACTATAAACACAATTTTGCGAATTCTTGAAAGTGAGGACAAAACCGTTGTTTTGGGTGCACCAACAGGGCGTGCCGCAAAGCGAATGACAGAGGCAACAGGCGTGCCTGCGCAAACGATACACAGAATTTTAGGAATCAATTTTTTAAGCGAGGATAGCCGTAACCAGACATTTGCAAAAGACGAGGACGAGCCTATTGAAGCTGACGTTATAATAATTGATGAAAGCTCTATGGTGGATATTTTGCTTATGAACAGCTTTTTGAGAGCAGTTGCACCTGGTACAAGGCTAATTTTAGTTGGCGATGTTGACCAGTTGCCTTCTGTTGGGGCTGGCAATGTTTTAAAAGATATTATTAAAAGCAATGTGGTTAAAGTGGTTCGTCTTAATGAAATTTTTAGACAGGCACAGGAAAGTGCAATAATTACCAATGCTCACAGAATTAATCAAGGTCTTGAACCCATAATAAACGACAAAAGCAAGGATTTCTTTTTTGTTAGGCGTTCATCAACGGGAGAGGTTGTGAATGCTATAAAAGATCTTATAATGAAGCGACTGCCGGCATTTAACGGCTGTGAACCCAGTGACATACAGGTGCTTACACCAATGCGTAAAGGGGCCTTGGGGGTTTATGAGCTTAATAAAGAACTTCAGCAGGCACTTAATCCACCAAGCAGGCAGAAAAAGGAAAAGGCCTTTCGTACCAGTATTTTTAGACAGGGCGACAAGGTGATGCAGATAAAAAACAATTATAATTTGGCATGGAAAACAGCTGATGAGCGAGGTAAAATTATTGAAGAGGATTTAGGTGTATTTAACGGAGATTGCGGTATTATTGTGGATATTGATGATGCCAAGGAAGAAATTACGGTTCTATTTGACGACAATAAGTGGGTGGACTATGACTATACACAGCTTGATGAGCTGGAACTTTCATATGCCGTTACAATACACAAATCTCAGGGAAGTGAATATCCTGTGGTTATTGTGCCTATACACAGCGGACCGCCTATGCTGTTATCGCGAAACCTGTTGTACACTGCTGTAACACGTGCAAAAAATTTGGCGGTTATGGTAGGTATACCAGAAACTATGAACACTATGGTGCGTAATAACCGTGAAATAAATAGATACTCCAGCCTTGATGTGAGGATTTGCAGTCTTTATAATTTTATGCACCAAGTGTAAAGAGGTGTTAAATTGAATTTTTTAGACTATATAGTAAATTTGGTTTATCCGCCTAGATGTGCTGTGTGTACAGAAATAATGGAAATGGGTATTAGCGGAAATTTGTGCTGTGAGTGCCGAGAAAAATATGAAAATAATAAGGGAATAATTGTTAAATATTTAGGGGATTCTGCAGTAAAAAATACCACTAACCTAACACGAGGATATTCGGTGTTTGAATATGGCGATGTAAAAAGTTCCATTGAGCATTTTAAGTTTAAGGGATTTAAAAACGATGGTATTGCCTTAGGTGAAATTATGTACACAGTGGCAGAAAAGAATTTTCCGTATATTTTACAAGATGCCAATATTATTGTACCTGTTCCTGTGCACCGCAGGCGGTTTAAAGAAAGAGGGTTTAACCAATCGGAGGTTCTTGCCCAAAGGCTTGCTGAATTTTCTGGAAAAATGTGCTGTTATAATGCAATTAAGCGTGTACGATACACCGCTCCTCAAAGCGGACTTCATCCAGACCAAAGACTTATAAATATTAAAAATGCCTTTGAAATAAATAAAGATTTTGATGTAGCGGGCAAGAAAATATTATTAATTGATGATATATTTACAACAGGTGCAACTATAAACGAATGTGCAGGTATTTTAAGGAATAGCGGTGCAGAACAGGTGGATTTTTTTACCCTTTCCGTTGCACTACTTAAATGAATTTGTTAGGAGTAATAAAAATGACAGATGCAGCTTTAATTTTAGAAGGCGGTGGAATGCGTGGTGTATACACTGCTGGTGTTTTGGATTTCTTTCTGGATAAAAAAATTGAGTTTCCGGTGTGCTATGCAGTGTCCGCAGGGGCGTGCCACGGCTCTAGTTTTCTTGCAAAGCAAAGAAAACGTGCATTTAACGTAAATGTGGACTACTTAAAGGACAAAAGGTATGCAGGCATTTACAGCCTTATTAAAACAGGAGATTTTTTTGGTGTGGACATGGTGTATAACCTTATACCTAATGAGCTTAGCCCCTTTGATTATGACGAATATGAAAAGTATACAGGCAAGTTTTTTGTGGCAGTTACCAACTGCAAAACAGGCAAGGCAGAGTATATGCAGATTACGGACATGCGTAGAGATATTTTGGCAGTTCGGGCTTCAAGTTCACTTCCTATAATTTCCCGAATAGTAGAAATTGAGGGGAAGGAATACCTTGACGGCGGAATTGTGGATTCTATACCAATTAAAAAGTCTATTGAAGACGGGAATATTAGAAACGTTGTTATACTGACACGTGATAAAACCTACCGCAAACCACCTAGTGGAATGAGGAAATTAATTAAAGCAAAATACAAAAAATATCCTATGCTTGTTAGAAGTATAGAAATAAGACATGTTCGCTACAACAACACGCTTGCATTAATAGATGAAGAACGAAAAGCAGGGCGTGCATACGTTATACAGCCAGAAAAACCTGTGACTATTGGTAGGCTTGAGAAAAATAAGGAAAAGCTTACAGCGCTTTACAACCAAGGCTACAGCGATGGAAGAAAGCACTATAAGGCTTTAACGGAGTTTTTAAACGCACAAAACTAAATAAGGTACATAAGTCCTATGGCAATAAGCAGTATACCTGAGGCGGCCGTCCAAAGACTTTCGTTTATATTACACAGTGTTTTAATATGCTTACCTGTGCGAGTGCCAAGTGCCAACAGCAGTATTTGCAATAACGCAACTGAAAATGGCAGCAGGCGCGTAAAGCCACCAATAATACCTGCGCCTGTAACAGCACCAAAAGCATCAATGCTTAACGCAAAACCTAGGTATAGTGCCTCAAGGGTATCTATTGTTTCGGAATTATCAAGGTCACAGCTTTGGGGCGTACGTATGATTTGTATGGTAATGCCAAGATTTTTAATGAAAATACACAAATTTGCAGAAGAAGATAACTTTTTAGTTCTCGGCTTCTGTTTTTTTTGTGACTGGAAAATTATCCACATGCCTAAAAATATAAGAAGCAGTGTGCCTAAATATTTGGATAAGCCATAGGGCAGCAATTTTCCTAATATATCGCCCAAAACCAAAGCTAAAAAAGTTATGGCAATTGCTTGGCAGGAAATTATAACTTTTGCACCATTGGTTATACGTATTCCCCGCACGCCAAGGGTTAGTCCAATCCCAAAAGCATCCACAGAAAGTGCAAGTGTCAATATAAGTAATTGATATGCCATAATAGCTCCTTATTAAATATGGTTATAGTTATAATATGAATAGAGTAATAACTTTGCTATTGCAAGAATATAAATTTATTCGAGGTGAGATTTATGGACTGGCATTGCATGGACGCAAAAGAGGCAATAGACTGTTTTAAAACTGATTTAATGAATGGTTTAAATGAAAAGGAGGCTGATAGACGCCTTAAAGAAAATGGCGAAAACACAATTGCAGAGAGCGGTAAAAAGAAAAGCACATTTATAAGGCTTTTGGCACAGCTAAACGATTTTTTGGTTATTGTGCTATTAAGTGCGGCGGCGGCATCGTTTTTGGTATCCTTTTTGCGTGGTGAACGGGATTTTGCAGATTCAATCATTATAATTGCCATTGTTGTTGTGAATGCTATTATAGGCGTTGCACAGGAAGAAAAGGCACAAAAAGCCATTGACGATTTGAAAAAGCTTACGCCAACCCATGCAAAAGTTTTGCGTGGAGGCACAGTTAAGGAAATTGAGGCAAAGAACATAGTTCTTGGGGATATACTGGTTTTTGAAACTGGAGACTGCATTTGTGCAGACGGCAGGTTGTTAGAAAGTATTAGCTTAAAAACAGAGGAAGCTGCAATAACGGGGGAGTCTGCATCAGTTGAAAAGGATTGGAAGCTTATTTGTTCACAGAAAGCGGATTTGGGTGAGAGGCGTAACATGGTATTGTCTTCGTCATTTGTGGCTTACGGACGAGGACGTGCGGTGGTTACAGCAACGGGAATGGATACCCAGGTTGGCAAAATTGCTGAACTTATACAAGGTGACGATGAGCAAAAAACGCCCCTTGGCAAAAAGCTTGACGAAACGGGAAAGGTTCTTGCGCTAGGGGCAATTGGCATTTGTATTATTATTTTTGTGTTAGGAATTTTACGTAAGAGGGATATATTTGATATGTTTATGACCTCTGTAAGCCTTGCAGTTGCGGCAATACCCGAAGGGCTTACGGCAGTGGTTACTATTGTGCTTGCAATGGGAACTAGGCGTCTTTCTCAAAAAAATGCAATTATACGCCACCTTACGGCAGTTGAAACACTAGGTTCGGCACAGGTGATATGCTCCGATAAAACAGGTACACTTACAAATAATAAAATGAAGGTTGTAAAGATTAGAGATATGCTAGGTGCAAGTAATGCCAATATAGCTACCAGTAAAAACATATTAGAGCTTGCCACCATGTGCAATGATACAAAGTATAAGGACAGAACATTTGTAGGGGAAGCTACAGAAAAGGCAATTGCCGAGGCGGCACAGGAATGGGGCAGTTTTAAAGGCGATTTAGACAAAAAACTACCTCGTGTGGCAGAAATTCCTTTTTCGTCCGACAGAAAACTGATGACAACTGTACACAAAACAAATAGTGGGTATTTGGCGGTTACAAAAGGTGCGCCAGAAATGGTTATGGCCATTTGTAAGGAGTGCGAAAAACAAGGACATACCAATGATTTTTTGTCTTCAGAAAGATGGCTTGCACAGGAAATTAGTAATGAGATGGCTCAAAAAGCATTACGAGTAATAGCAGTGGCAAAAAAGGCCTTTGACCATAATCCTAGAGAAGTGGAACTGGAAAAGGGGATTACCTTATGTGGATTTATTGGAATAATGGATACACCACGCCCAGAGGTAAGAAATGCTGTGACAGACTGCAAAAAAGCTGGAATAAGACCACTTATGGTAACGGGTGATAATGTCCTTACTGCGGTGGCAGTGGCAAAGCAGGTGGGTATTTTTGCAGAGGGTGATGCAAGCGTAACGGGTGCACAATTGGAGGCAATGCCGCAAAAAGAGCTGATTGATACAATAGATAGGTACACCGTTTTTGCACGAGTTAGCCCTGAACACAAAATGCGTATAGTGAAGGCTTTTCAGGCAAAAGGCAAGGTGGTTGCAATGACTGGGGATGGAGTAAATGATGCCCCAGCACTTAAAACTGCTGATATTGGCTGTGCAATGGGAAAAACAGGCACGGATGCTGCAAAAAATGCCTCGGATATGATTATTGCAGATGATAATTTTGCAACGATAGTTGAGGCAGTGAAAGAGGGCAGAGGTATTTATGCAAATATAAAAAAGACGGTTCATTTTCTGCTTTCAAGTAATATTGGTGAAATAATTACAATATTTGTGGCAATGGTTATGGGGTGGGAAACACCGCTTTTGCCAATACAACTGCTTTGGGTAAATTTAATAACAGACTCTTTACCAGCAATAGCCCTTGGTCTTGATGTACCACAAAAAGAAGCTATGGAGAAAATGCCTTCAAACAGCGGAAAAAGTATTTTTGACAGCGAAATGGGGCTGCGTATTTGCCTTGAGGGAGCAATGATTGGTATGCTTGCCCTTATTGCGTTTGGTATAGGGCACTTGTATTATGACGGTGGAGTTGGAACGGGATATGGACGAACAATGGCATTTGCTGTGCTAAGCATTTCACAGCTGGTGCATGCCTACAATATGCGCAGTGATAGGTCGGTTATTAAAAAGGGCTTTTTTAGTAATAAATACCTTAATGCGGCATTTTTTATTGGCGCATTAATGCAGTGCATAGTTATTATGGTGCCTGCTTTTGCAGGAGTATTTAAGGTAATGCCTTTGGACTGGGAAAAATGGATGATCGTGACCACTTTGGCTGTAGTACCCCTAATTATTGTGGAGGTTGAAAAGAAGCTTTCCATACATAATGATTAAAAAAACAGCAGACCATAGTGATGCACTGGGGTCTGCTGTTTGCTGTATAATTAAAAAATAGTCGTAAAAAGCAAATTGTTGCAAAAAAATATTCATTTAAGATGATGATTATAATGGATATTTTATCATTGTTGCAAATACCTAGGAAAAAGAGTATAATATTGTAGATTAAATGTGTAAATAATTCGACCTATAAGGAGAATATTCATGGAAGAAACTGTAATTGTGATAATGCTTAAAGACAGCAAAACGGGCTTTTTGGAAAAAGAACTGGGTTGCTATAAAATATCCGAAAATGAAAATCTTATTTATAACGCCTATGCCCTTGAAGAAGAGGGGAAAACCCAGGTGTGTATGAGAATAACCACAGACCGTGAGGTTGAGGACTGGGAGTTTGAGGCTATTTACGATTATTACGATAGTGAAACAATTTTACCCTTTGTTACGTCTATAGAAGAAGACGGGGACTGTTATAACCCTACATGGTGCATAACCTTTGATTTTATTGACAATATTGAAGAAATGGAAGAAAAAATAGGCAATATTATTAAACTGCACCAACAGGAGCTACAGTCAGTTTACGAAGCTATTTCAGATAAAAGGGATGAGTATTAATTGAAGAAACTAAACCTGAAATATAAAAAAGTAATAACACTTACAGCGGTTATTACAATTGTTATAAGTGCGTGTAACTTTGTGTCAAAGCCTAAAGTGATACCGCCACCGGAAAATTCTACAAATGGACAGAGTGATAGCAACGAAGATTCCAAAAACAACTCAGAAGAGGAACCCGGTCAAGTTGTAGGCGAGGAAATTGCAGCAACAGATGACCAATCCAGCAATACAACTCAAACGCCAGAGGATAAAGCAGACGATAGTCACACTTCCAAAACAGATACATATGTTAAAGAACCCTCCAAAACAGATACTACAATGCCTACTACTGTAAATGCGAATAAAGGCGGTAAGGCTTCTGCTACTTTAGACAGAAGTGAATATCTTACAGATTCTTCATTGCAGGATGAATGGGAAGCGCTGGATGCCATTGCGGCGGCTGGACAGACTTATTATATGGAAAACTTCAGCAAAACACGTATTATTACCAAGAATGGATGTTTATACAATTACGCATCAGAGGAATTGATAGATGTAAGATACCTTGTTGCTAATGGATACCTAGATTCTAAGTATGTTGCCTCCTCGGCAGAGGTTCTGCTTTTAAACTGTGATGATTTAAAAAATTACGATGATTTTTCCATTAAATCATGGGAAACAGGGTTGACAGTTTTTGCTTCACTTAAGCACCCGTCAAGCAATGCATATTTGCTTACAACAAGCAAAAGTCCAGGCGGTGCACTGTCGGCATCTAAGTATGCGGCGCTTCTTAATAGTTATTATCAAAACCATGGAATTGTAGGCAGGCTTTATTCAGGTTCAGAGGAATACAGTCGTATACTTAATTTTATAAGTATGTATGAAAGCAAATACGAAAATTATTATGTGCGAAGCATTATTTCGGATAATAAATATGCAATGGTTGTTCTGTCGGGGCAAAGTAATGTGGCAGACATAAAGCAATATGTTTTAAAACGCAGCGGAAGTATTTGGGAGGTTGTTATAGCTGGGTTGGAAAGTGACCCAAGGGTGCTGGTGACAATAAACAAAACATTACCAGATTATAACATAACTATGCTACCCGCTTATACTATAAATGATTTCAGAGGAAGTCTTGACAGGGATAAGTATGAACTTACATCGGAAATGACAGCAAGAGGGATGATTTCTGGTACAGAGGATATTAAATATATTGCAGGAACAACAAACTACTGCTACATAGTACTTAAAAATGAAATCAAATATATTTGTAACTACACAGGTGACAAATGGAATATTGTGCAGGCAACAAGTTCTGACGAAGCACAAAAGAAGATGCTTGCCATAAGCAAAACAGCACCTACATTTATTATTTTAGACAGATAGGTTGGGGGCAAAATGGATTATACAGTAAAAAACGAAGATATCTGCCTTAAGATGGATGGAAACTTTATAATATCTCAAACACTAGAGTGTGGGCAGTGCTTCAATTTTAACAAGATTGGTGAAGAGGATTACATTGTAACTTCCTTTGGAAGGGCGCTTCACATTTATAGCAGAAATGGGATTATAGTTTTTGAGGATACTACCCAAGAGGAATTTCAAAAAATATGGGTGGATTATTTCGATTTAAACCGAAATTATGGAAAAATCAAGGATTTATTCTCGGATGAAGACGAAACGTTAAAGAGGGCATTGGAATATGCACCGGGGATAAGAATAATAAATCAGGATTTTTTCCAGTGCCTAATTTCATTTATAATTTCGCAAAACAATAGAATACCGATGATTAAGAAAGTAGTTTATAATTTAAGCAAAAAATATGGTGAGTATATTAAAACTGTTGAAGGTGAGGATTATTTTTCATTTCCAACGCCTGAAAAATTGTACGGAATAAGCGGCGATGAACTTATGGAGTGCAAAACAGGTTTTAGAGGTAAATATATTGCGGATGCTGTAACAAAATATGTAGAGGGCAGCCTTGACCACAAAAATTTTAACAACCTTACTACAAAAGAAGTACAAGCTATGCTTATGAGTATACATGGTGTTGGGCCTAAAGTTGCGGACTGTGTTATGCTGTTTTCTCTTAAAAGAAGCGATGCTTTCCCTACAGATGTTTGGGTGAAAAGAATAATGAGCTATTTCTATTTTGACCAAAAAGATACACCTATAAAAGATATACACAGTTTGGCATATGAAAAATTCGGCAAATATGCTGGTTTTGCACAACAATATTTGTTCAATTATGCAAGAGAATTTAAGATAGGAACAGGCAAAGAGGCCTAGTTGGGAGATTCATAATGCTTGGAACAATAGTGAACGCACTTGCAATTGCAATTGGCGGATTGATAGGACTTGTGCTTAGAGGCGGAATGAAGCCTAGGTACAAAGATATAATAATAAGCGTATTAGGGCTTTCTGTAGCCTTTATTGGTATCTCAACAGCTCTTGGCGGGTTATTAAGCGGAGAAGCAGAGGCAATTTTGTATATTGTTAGCCTTGTAATAGGCTCTATAATAGGCGAAACCATGAAGATTGAAGAAAAGCTAGAATCTGTTGGGGATATAATACAAAATAAAATAGGCAGCAAGGGGGGAAATGTATCCCAGGGATTTGTAACAGCAAGCCTTACGTTTTGCGTTGGAACAATGGCAATACTGGGCTCTATTGAAAGCGGCATACAGGGTGTACACACAACACTTTTTACTAAAAGTGTGCTGGATGGTGTTACATCAATTATATTTGCATCTACATTGGGCATAGGGGTATTGTTTTCTGCTGTTTCGGTATTTTTATATCAGGGTCTACTTACAATGCTTGCATCTGTTGTGCAGCAGTATATGACAGCGGCAATGATGCGTGAAATTTCTATAATAGGTGGAATAATGATTTTTGCAATAGGCTGCAATATGCTGGAGATAAGGCGCTTTAAGGTTGGGAATATGCTGCCAGCCATACTTGTGCCTGTTATTTATTACCTACCACCTGTGCAAAGCTTTGTAGCATGGATTTTTGGCATTTTTTAGAACTATTAAAAATTTAATTTTGTTTTAATAAAGGATTGAGTGTTATGACTAAAACAAATGTAATGCGTATGTTGGATGCAGAGAAAATAGTATATGGTACAGCAGAATATGAATATTCTGAAACCGACTTATCAGGTGTACATGCGGCAGAGGCAATAAACATGCCTGCTGAGCAGGTGTTTAAAACTCTTGTTACAAAGGGTGACAAAACAGGACCTATTGTTTTTGTAATACCTGTGGCGGAGGAGCTTGATTTGAAAAAAGGGGCAAAGGTATCCCAAAATAAAAGCATAGAAATGCTTCATGTTAAAGACCTTTTAGGTCTGACGGGCTATATACGTGGAGGCTGTTCACCAATAGGCATGAAGAAAAAGCTTACAACATATATAGATGAAACAGCAGTGCTTTTTGATGAAATAAGCATAAGTGCTGGGGTGAGGGGTGCACAGGTAATAATAAACCCAGAAGTGCTAATTGAATTTATTGATGCGAAACAGGCTGATTTAACAGCTTAGATACACTGGCGTAATAGTAGGAGGCAATTAATATTTTAAGGTGGGGGTTAACAATGGAAGAAAACAACTTTAGCTGTGTAGATTGCTTTAAAGTTACTTGCAATAGTCAAAAATTTCCTTATCCCGAAGGATGTAGAACTGAAGAAATTGCAGAAGAGTATTTTGACGAAACCATTAACATGTATCTTAATGAGGAAGAGAACATGAAAATTCTTTCTGCGGCGGCGGAAATTGAGGGAAATTTTTATTGCAAGTTAACACGAGTGGAAGAAACAGTTTTGTTTGCCAAAAAGATAGGGGCAAAAAAGGTGGGCATTGCTACATGTGTTGGTACTATACGTGAGGCAAGAACTTTTGCAAAGATACTTAGAGCAAATGAAATTGAAACTACAGGTGTTGCCTGTAAGGTTGGGAACAGAGATAAAACTGAGATTGGTATACCCGAGGAAAATAAAATTAAAAGCGGCAGGCATGAGCCATTTTGCAACCCAATTATGCAGGCTAAGGTAATGAATGACGAAAAAGTAGATTTAGTTGTGCTTATGGGGCTTTGTGTTGGACACGATACGTTGTTTTTTAAGTACTGCGAAGCACCTGTAACTGTTTTGTTTACAAAAGACAGAGTTACTGGGCATAATGCAGCACAGCCGTTGTATTTAACGGAAGGCTACTATGGCAAGTTACTGAAGCCACAAAAGTTATAAACAAAAAGACCATCTGCAAGAGGAAAAACTGAACTGTTAAAGTTCAAACTCTTCAGGTGGTCTTTTTAATACGAAATTTACATCTCAAGCTTATGTGCTTGGCTTAAAGGCGACTCTACACCGTTTCGCACAGAACAAATTTTAAAATAAAAAGTATTATTTTCAGCCGCAGTTATTTTGAAGCAATAAGGAAATCCCCATGTCCACTCATCTGAATTAGCTGAAGGATTTCTTAAAATAGAGTACTGCCCATCTTCGCTGTAAGCTGTATATATGTGGTAGCCATCTGCGGAATATACAGGGTCCCAACTTACGTTAGCTGTATTTTCATCAACGGAATAGGTAAAGGTTTGTGGCGCAACAAGGCTTGCGGTAACACTACGCCATGAATCCAGAGATATATTTTTAGATATATCCATTTCACTTACATAGTTAATTGGTATAGCCATATAGTGTTCTACGGTATCGTAAGAAGAATTGATGCCAATTACCTCGCCATTATCGTTAAATAATCCGCCGCCGCTACTTCCACCAGTAATATATGCGCTACTGCTTATTATAAAATGATCTCTGTCTGTAACGGTACCGGTTGAAACAACATTAAGTACACCATTAGGTGAGCCTATGGCTGTTACGCTGTCACCAATTTCAACTGCATCAGAATCGCCGATAGCGGCAAATGTTAAATTCTGGGCATCAATTTTAAGGATAACAAGGTCTCGGGCGCTATCGTAGCCAGCAATATGAACACCTTCGCTATATACAGAGTGGTCATAAAATTCCACCTCTATAGATGAGACATTTTCAACAACATGAAAATTTGTTACTATGTAACCATCAGAAGAAAGTATGACGCCACTACCTTGCCATTCGTTGGTGTTAATAAGTACAGTGGATTTTTTTAGTTCTTCTTCACTGATACTTTTACCATCAACTGGTTTAACGTCATCAACAGAGTCTTGAGAGGTAAAAATATAAACGGTACGGGTTGTTTCATCCCAATCCACCGTTGCGCTTGCACTTTCGGCAATAAATCTAAGAGGAACAAGGGTGGAGCCGTCTACAATCTGCGGTGGCGTTTCAATTGTAATAGATTCGCCGTTTTTATATGCAGTGGAGTTGTTTATGGTAAGTTGAATAATGTTTTCGTTACTAATTCCAGTTACAATTTTAGTGTCATCATCCCAATAAACTTCATAATCCATAGCTTCAAATATTGCACGCAATGGCACCATGGTTGTGTTATTTATTATTTGTGGCTGTGTATCAAAGGTCATTTCGCTGTTGTTTAAATAAACACTTATATCACCTTGTTGTGCAAAGGCAGGTACGGTGCATAAAAAAGTGAACAGCGCAACAATAATCAATTTTATAAATTTTTTCATAGTACACCCCGATTAGCAAATTTTTAATATTTTTACATTATACATCATTTAAGGAAATTTGTATTAACAATATGTAAATTTATCGTAATTCTTGACAAAAAAATGCCTAGATAGTAGACTGAATTTTATCACGCATAAAGAGGTGAAATATTACAAGTAAAGGATACACAAATGATTAATTTTAAAGATGTAATAGATTTACAGCTGATGCTTTTTACACTGCTTATAGTTGGAGTTTTTTTACGGAAAATGAATTTAGTTTCTGCGGAGGCTAGAAAAAGTATAATAAATATGCTTATGAATGCTCTGCTGCCATGCATGATAATAAGTTCGTTTAATATGGAATTTTCTGCTGAGATACTTAAGTTTTCCACACAAGCTCTGATAATAGGCACAATTGCACAGGTTGTATATGTTTTTATATCAAAATATTTATTCTTTATGGCAAACAAGAACCAACAGGCGGTACTGCGGGCAGGAACAATCTGTTCTAATGCAGGATACATAGGAATGCCGGTTTCACATGGGGTTTATGGTGATGCGGGACTTATACTTGCATCGGTACAATGTCTGCCAATTCGTATTTTTACATGGACCATTGGTATGGCTATGTTTGTAAAAATTGATAGAAAACAAGTGATTAGAACCATATTTACCCACCCGTGTATTGTGTCGGTATTTATAGGAATTATTTTAATGGTGACGCCAATTAGTTTACCTGTGTTTGTAAACAGTGCAATTAAAAGCATGGGTGGAGGCTCAACCGCAATATCTATGATGGTTATAGGGATGATTTTGGCAGAAACTGATCCTAAAAAAGTTTTTAACAAGCTGGTGTTATATTTTGCGGCAATAAGATTGCTTATTATACCAGTAGCTATGCTTATTATTTTAAAGTTTTTGAATGTAGACACTGTAGTTACAGGGGTTTCGGTGTTGCTATCGGGTATGCCGGCAGGCAGCAATTCTGTTGTGCTTGCGGCAAAATATAATGGGGATGAAGTATTTGCATCACAGAACATATTTGTGTCTACCTTGTTTTCTATGGTTACAATCCCGTTATTATCAATGTTTCTATAGGAGGTTAGGAAAATGAAGCTGATAAGAGTTGATGTTTCAGACTTTGATACTATTTTTGAGATTATGGACAAGGCTTTCCCAAATACAGAAATGCGTACATATGAAGGGCAGAAGAAGGTTTTTGAAAAACCAGAGTACAGTGTGCTTATGAATGAAGAAAAAACGGCATTTATTGCCCTATGGGATTTTCATGAGGCTGTATATATTGAGCATTTTGCCGTTAAGGATAGCACGCGGGGAAATGGAACTGGTGAAAAGATGATTAGGGAATTTTTGCATACAGTTAAAGGAAAGGTTTTTCTTGAGGTGGAACCACCTGAGGGAGAAATTGCAAGGCGTAGAATTGGTTTTTATGAGAGAATTGGATTTGTGCTTAACCCATATTATTACCTTCAGCCGCCTTATAGGCTAGACGAAGAAGCAACTCAGCTTAGAATAATGACATATGGTAAAGGAATAGATAAAAAACAGTTTAATGAATATAAAAACCTTTTATATAGTCGTGTTTATAATAAAATTTAATTTCGCGTAGGTATATATTCCAAGGCGGTTATTGGCTATGTAAAAAAGGGGTGTCATAAGTTTTTTTGCACATGGTAAAAGATGTTAGTATTTCAAGAAGTTTTTTACTTCGGGTTCATTTAAGTACATAAGCACACCTTCTGAAATGATTAGTAGTTTTTTGCCATCGGTTTCAACATTCTTTGGCCATGTAGGATCTAAAGCCGATTTTGCAATATTTATTACTCTATCATTTTTTCAAAAAATAGCTCTCTTTGTTTAATTACTTCATGAAAGTCCAAATTATACCAATGGATTTTACCATTGTCGATTCTTGAAAACCTTGTGTCAAGGCCACATCCAACGGAAACAATAACACAATCAGGATTTTTAATGATAAATTTCTTAGCTTGCTTATCCATGGTTTTTGCCCTTGCTAAAACACCATAATAAGACCAAGGGCTATCAAATTTTGAGAAATCATAATCAATTTTTTCTACCATTTCAGCGGCTTTTTTGTCATTTATAACAGGATTGTTACTCATAGCATCTTTGGCTCTTATCTAGAGGGTTATTAGTAAAGTTTCCATTACTCCGTCCAGTTGTATTGCCATGCAAATTCACTCCAATCAATATAAAAAATAAAATTAAGTTAGCGTTGAACAACTAGAACGATATACTCTTTACATAGTTTTGTCAATAGATTTATTTTAGAATTATTAAATAAATTTTCATTGATAATAAGCTTAATATTAATATCTTTGTATAATTATTTTTTTTTGTAAAAGCGGCTATTATTGGAAAAGTGAGATGAGGTTTAATTATTCAACTTGACAAAAGATTTTGTGATTTTTGTATTTTTTTACGCAATTGTGTAATAAATAGTATGGATGTTTATGTGGAAATAAATGCAATATTATGGTAAAGTAAAAATATATTGTCTGACTGTGTTGGAAACAGACACTTATGAGATAAAAAATGAAAGGAGGCCGACTACATGAATTGGTTGGACGAGCTGAACAACAACATAACATCGGCAGGGGAATTGAAACAAATTTTACATCTTAATGAAGAAGAAACAAACAGGATGCAAAAAATTCTTGACCGATTCCCTTTGTCTTTGGGAAGATATTATCTTTCTATAATTAATATGGAAGATGATGATGACCCAATTAAAAAAATGTGCATTCCATCTGTTAAGGAAACAGATGTTAGCGGTAGTTTTGATACTAGTGGTGAGGCGATAAATACAGTAATTACAGGGCTTCAGCACAAGTATTCACAAACTGCACTTATTCTTTCTACCAGCTTATGTGCTATGTATTGCAGGCATTGCTTCAGGAAAAGGCTTGTGGGAACATCGGATGAGGAAATAGCAGTTCATTTTGATGAAATTATGGATTATATAAATAAACATAAAGAAATATCTAATGTGCTTATATCCGGCGGAGATAGTTTTTTAAACAAAAATGAAGTTATAGAAAAATATTTAAGCCGATTATCCCAAATGGAGCATTTGGATTTTATACGCTTTGGAACAAGAATACCCGTAGTTCTTCCGTCAAGAATTTATGGGGATGAGGAACTTTTAGATATACTTGAAAAATACAACAGTAAGAAAACAATTTATGTAGTGACCCAGTTTAATCACCCTAATGAAATAACTGCTGATGCAATTAAAGCTGTAAACTGCCTAGAGAGAATAGGAATTACAGTAAAGAACCAGGCGGTACTTTTGAAAGGTGTAAACGACAATGCACAAACTATGACAACACTTTTACGCAAACTAACGGCAGTGGGGATAGACCCATATTACGTATTTCAATGCAGACCTGTAACTGGAGTTAAAAACCAGTTTCAGGTACCTTTTTTACAAGGATATAAAATAATTGAAGAGGCTAAGTCTATGGTAAATGGCATAGGCAAAAGTTTTAGATATTGTATGAGTCATGAAAGTGGTAAGATGGAAATATTAGGAACAATATCACCAAACAAAATGATTTTTAAATATCAGGAAGCAAAAAATCCAGAAGATTACGGAAAGCTATTTGAATACCAGGTAAGCAACAGCCAATGTTGGCTTGATTAATATGCTGTATTTTAAGCATAAAGCAAAGGGAATGCTGAAAGTGTAAGCATTCCCTTTTTTAAAATTTATTTTACTGTTTTAACGGCTTTATCAGCAAACTCGTTGGTAATAAAACTATCATATGGCACACGTGAACTAAGCTCGCCGCCATCTTCCATAATGTCTTGTATAAGCTCGAATCCATCGGGGTCAAATACAGGGTTGGTTTTCCATGTGTCCTGTGATTTGTAGCGGTCAATAATTTTTGTGAGGGTATCAATGTTACTGTCTTCAAAATATGGCAGGCAAACTTCAGCAATTTCAGCAGAAGTATGAGAATCTACCCACATCTGTCCCTTATAAATTGCGTTAGTAAATTTTTGAATTGTATCTGGGTTTTGTGAGATATAATCTTTTGTTGCCATATACACAGTGTATGGTAAATAGCCACTAGCTTCACCTAAAGAGGCAACTATATAGCCATTTCCCTGTTCCTCTAGTGTTGTGGCAACAGGCTCAAATTCTACGGTGTAGTCACCTACATCAGCAACAAATGCTCCGCTTGTACTTGTAAAAGAAATGTTATTAATAATTTCCATATCGGTACCGGGAGTAAGCCCATTCTCTTTAAGCACATATTCTAAAACCAGTTCTGGCATTCCGCCTATGCGTCCGCCTATAACGGAATAACTCTTAAGGTCGGTCCATTTAAAATTTGGTTCATCTTTTCTGGAAACAAGAAAGTTACCTGCACGCTGGGTAAGTTGTGCAAAAGACATAGCATAATTTTCCTTGCCCTCATTGTAAACATAAAGACCTGCTTCTGTGCCCAAAAGAGCAATATCTGCAGAGTCTGAAAGGAGAGCAGTCATAGATTTATCTGCACCCTGACCAACATCCAAGGTGATTTTAAGGCCCTCTTCTTCAAAAAATCCTTTTTCCAATGCTACATATTGTGGCGCATAAAAAATAGAGTGCACTACCTCATTAAGGCGTACTTCCTTAAGAACTTCTTCTTTTTTACATCCTGCAAATGAAGTTATAATAAGTAAAAGCGAAGAAAGAATACAGATTAGTGCTTTACTTTTTTTCATTTTACAGCCTCCCGATTTTTTTATTATACAATATTCATATGTGCTTGTTTGAGTGATAAATTTTTACTGTAAGTTTAATAAAAAGTGGTGTATAATAAGCAAAGTGGGTATCTAGGCACTTATGGAGGTAATTATGCAGAAAAAAGTTATGCTTGTAGATGGAAACAGTATTGTAAACAGAGCTTATTATGGTGTGCCGCTGCTTAGTAATGCAGAGGGGAAATATACAAATGCGGTTTACGGATTTTTTAATATATTATTTAAATTAATTGATGAGGACAAACCTGATTATTTGGGTATTGCCTTCGACCTTAAAGCACCAACCTTCCGCCATGAAAAGTTTGATGGATATAAGGGTACAAGGCATGGAATGCCTGAAGAATTGGTACAGCAGATGCCTATGCTTAAAGAGCTTCTTACGGCGTTAAACATAAAGCAGTATGCCGTTGAGGGTTTTGAAGCTGATGATATTTTAGGCACACTTTCAAAAAAGGCTGAGGACATGGGTTTTGAGGCTGTTATTGTTTCGGGCGACCGTGACCTTCTACAGCTTGCCAGCAACACCCTTAAAATAAGGATTCCTAAAACCAAGGGCGGAAAAACAGAGATTGAGGACTACTTTGAAAAGGATGTCATAGAAAAATATGGCGTTACGCCAACGGAATTTATAGACCTTAAAGCATTGATGGGGGATTCGTCGGATAACATACCTGGAGTGCCGGGCATAGGCGAAAAAACGGCAACAAAAATTATACAGGAATACAAGAATATTGAAACGGCAATAGAAAATGCAGAAAATGTGAAACCACCAAGAGCCTCTAAAAATTTACAGGAATTTCAAGAGCAGGCAAGGCTTAGCAAGTTTCTTGCCACAATAGTTAGAGATATGCCAATAGAACTAAACACGAACGATATGCCTATTATAGGCAGGCAAATATCTGCACAGGCATATGAACTTATTAAAAGATATGAATTTAAAAGCATGATTAACCGCTTTAGTGTGGAAGACGATAAAAGCACAGCGAAAGAAGAGATTAAGGATAAACAGCAGTATAAGCTTATTTCATCAAAATTTGAATTTAGTGAATATATTTCTACAATAGATAAAGAAACTGAAACGGCATATTTACTTTTTGTTGAAAACGGAAATTTAAAAGGGTTAAGCTTGTATAATCAGTCTGTGGGAGGAAGCTTCGTATTCATTACAGAAAGCCTTAGTACAGAGGCAGTAGCGGATATTGCAAGGGATTTTTTTGAAAGCAAAGAATATATAAAAATAGGGCACAATATTAAAAGTGATATAAGCCTTATGAGAAGACTTGGTTTAAATTTGGATGGAGTTATATTTGATACGGCGATTGCCGCATATATACTTAATCCTACAAGAGACACCTACAATTGTGACGACATTGCTGCGGAATTTTTAAACAAAACCATAAAATCTGAAGAAGAGGTTTTGGGCAAAGGGAAAAGCAAAAAGCTTTTACTGGATATTAACGACGAAGAAATTTTGGAATTTGCTGCACCACAGGCACAAATTGTTTTTGAATGTAAAAATGTTATGGAGCAAAGACTTAAGGGAAATGAACAAGAATCACTTTTTTATGATATAGAGATGCCACTTATTTTTGTGCTTAGCGACATGGAAAAATGGGGAATGAAGGTAAACCGCAAGGAGCTTATTGAATATCAAAAGAACCTTGAAAGTGAGTTGGAGTCTCTGACAACAGAAATTTATTTTCTTGCTGGAGAGGAATTTAACATTAATTCGCCAAAACAGCTTGGGGTTATTTTGTTTGAAAAGTTGGGATTAACAGGTAGCAAAAAAACCAAAACAGGTTATTCCACTGCGGCAGAGGTTTTGGAAAAGCTTAGGTTTGAAAGCCCAGTAGTTGAAAAAATTCTTCTTTATCGCCAGCTTAGCAAGCTTAAAAGCACTTATGCTGATGGGCTTTTAAATGTGATGGATAAGGAAACTGAAAAAATATATTCAACCTTCAACCAAACCATTACCGCAACAGGAAGAATAAGCAGTACCGAGCCTAACTTACAGAACATTCCTATAAGGTTGGAGCTTGGCAGAAAGCTTAGAAAAGTATTCATACCCAGTAGCGAGGACTATGTATTTTTAGATGCAGATTACTCTCAGATTGAACTTAGGGTGCTGGCAGATATGGCCAACGACGAAACCCTTATCAATGCTTTTAAGGAAGGGCAGGATATTCACCGTCTTACAGCCTCACAGGTGTTTAATATTCCCTTTGATGAGGTTACACCACAGCAGAGGTCCAATGCAAAGGCTGTAAATTTTGGCATTGTATATGGTATTGGAGCCTTCAGCCTTGGGCAAGATTTGGGTATACCACGTAAAGAAGCAGAGCAGTACATTGAAAGTTATTTTGAAAAATATCCAAACATAAGAGTTTATATGGACAAAACCATTGAAAATGCAAGAGCAAACGGATATGTATCTACTATCTTTGGAAGAAGACGTGCAATGCCTGAACTTAATGCATCGAACTTTGTACAGCGTTCCTTTGGTGAAAGAGTTGCAATGAACATGCCTATACAGGGCAGTGCCGCAGATATAATTAAAATAGCTATGGTTAAAGTGCACAGCGAAATTAAGAAAAGAGGGCTTAAATCCCGACTTATTTTACAGGTGCACGATGAACTTTTGATTGAAACTCATGTAGATGAAATAGATGAAGTATCAATTTTGCTTAAAGATAACATGGAAAATGCGGTTTGCCTTAAAGTACCGATGGAGGCAGAAGTGAAAATGGGCAGAAGTTGGTACGAAACAAAATAAATAGGCGGTGGAAAAAGTGAGAATAATTGGGTTAACAGGTGGAACGGGCAGTGGAAAGAGTGTAGTCAGCAAAATCTTGTCTAAAAAGGGTACCTATATAATAGACGCCGATGCCATAGGCCACGATATAATTCTTAGCGGAAAGCCGGCATATAATGAACTAATTGAATATTTTGGCAAGGAAATTTTGGACAGCAACGGGGAAATAGAAAGAATAAAGCTAGGTGCAATGGTTTTTAAAGAAGGAAAAGAAAAACTTGCTTTTTTAAATGCTTGTACCCATAAATATATTTTTATGGAGATTGAAAACAGGATTAAGCAGGCAGAAAATGAAAATAGAAAAGCTGTTATTATTGATGCACCCCTTTTACTGGAGGGGGATTTTAAAAACCTTTGCAACGAAGTATGGGTTGTGTATGCAAAAGAAGAGGTTCGGCTTAAAAGAATAATGGCCAGGGATAAAATAGATGAAGAACACGGAAAAAACCGAATAGCATCACAGCCAACATGGGAAGAATACGAAAGATATGCAGATGTGATTATTGACAACAGCAGAGGAATTGAGGATGTTGAAAAGCAAATCGAAGACTTGTTTCTTAAGAGTTAGGAGAGTGCAATGTTTTATTGTTTCAGCCTTAAATGGGTAAGGAAAATGGGTACATATTTTCTTTTTTTTGCGGCAGTTGTTCTGGGAATAAGATGTTTTGCAATGCCTCACGTGTTTTATAGGGCACACAAAAATCTTGTTGAAAAATATGCAAAGGAAAATGGTCTTGAAGAAAGCCTTGTGTATGCTGTTATGTTTGTTGAAAGCAGGTTTGACGAGAATGCGGTGTCTTCAAAAGAGGCAAAGGGGCTTATGCAAATATCTGTAACTACAGGCAAATGGGGAGCAGAGGTACTGAATATTGAGGATTTTACAGATGAAGATTTGTTTGATGCCCAAACAAATATAAAAATAGGCTGCTGGTATTTGGCGGTTCTAAACAAACAGTACGGTAATAATCAGGACACGGCTATTGCGGCATACAATGCAGGCAGTGGAAACGTAAGTAAATGGCTTAATGATGAAAATTACTCGGCGGATGGGACAAATCTTGACAAAATACCATTTGGCGAAACAGAAAGATATGTCAGTAAAGTAAATACCGTAAAGTGGATTTATGAATTTATTTACTGATATGGAGGAAAAGTATGAAAAGATTTTTAATTACATTTTTAGCGGCGTCACTGTTTTTTTCAGGGTGCAGTGCACAAAATGATGAACAGAGCACACAACTTACGGCGGTTCAAGTTGGTGATGCCAACAAGATAAACAAAAAAGATAATAAGGATTTGACCCTTAGTATGCGTACAGCAACCACGCTTAATCCTCTTACCAATGAGGATGCCTCGGTGGATAACGTATTGCGAATGATGTATGAACCGCTTGTTGGTATAAACGAAAGTTATAAGCCAGTGTCAAGCATAGCCGAAAGCTGGTACTACGCTGAGGAGGGCAAAGAACTTACCCTTAAGCTTAAACAAGGACTTAAATGGCATAATGGCAGTAGTATTACAGCAGATGATGTTATATTTTCCCTTAATACATTAAGGCAGGCTGGGGAAAATGCAGTATATAAGGCATGTATGGAGCGTGTTGCAAGCTTTAGCAAAACTGACGAATATACAGTTGCTGTGCGGTTTACAGAGGCTTTTAGCGGTAATATATATGCCATGAGTTTTCCGCTTATTTCATCTGGTTACTATGAAGGTGAAAATGTGCTTACAAGCAACAAAAACTTAACCCCTCTTGGCAATGGTGTATATGCTTTTGAAGATTATACTGCGGCAAAGGAATTAAGGCTTAAGGCAGTTGATAACAGCTTTGCCAACAAGCCGTCTATACAAAATATTATTGTAAACATAACCACGGATGCAGATACGGATGTATACACATTCAGCCAAAGGCTTACGGACTGCGTAGTGGCAGACGAAACAGTGTTGGGGAAAATAGATTTGGACGAGGGAGCAAAAAAGTTTTCCTACACGGATAATTATTATGATTTTTTGGGCTTTAATTTTAACAATGAAATTCTAAAGGATAAAAATGTTAGAAAGGCTGTGGCCCTTGCGGTACCTGTTGAAAGTATAATAGATGGGGTGTATTTATCTAATGCGGTGGCGGCAGATACGCCGCTTAACCCCGAAAGCTGGCTTAACAGTGTAACGGAAAGAACGTATAGCTATGACCTTACAGCGGCAAGAGAATGCCTTCAAAACGCTGGGTTTAACCTTGATGAGAATGAAAAGGTGAGAGCTAAGGCATTCAGTGAAGGAATAAAAACGCTTAGTTTTACCATCCTTGTTAACCAAGAAAACGAGGAGAGATGTCAGGTGGCATATAAAATTGCAGAGGAGCTTAATGGCATAGGCTTTGATGTTAAAACTGAAAAAGTTAATTACGACAGCTATATCTCAAGGCTTGAAAGCGGAGATTTTGATATGTATATGGGCGGTTGGGAGTTATCAATAGTGCCTGAGTTTGGTTTTATGTTTAAAACAGGCGAAAATGGAAACTATGGAGATTATAGCAATGCAAAAACGGATGCTCTTATTGACACCATGTACAGTGCGGTTGGAGAGGCGGCAATGCGCACGGCTATGTCACAGTTGCAGATGCAAATTTGTGCTGAAATTCCTTGTGTAAGCATTGTGTTTAGAAAATCAGCATTATTTGTTGATGAAAGAATTACAGGCAACATTACACCGTTGCAGTTTAACAGCTACAATGGTATTGAAAGCTGGTATATTGAATAAAGATAGGGTGATAAAGTGTCGCAGCTTAGGAGAGATATACTTACAGGAGAGTGGGTTATTTTTGCATCTAATAGAAGAAGAAAGCCATATCAATTTGCTGTAAAAAGCACGCCTAAAAAGGAGACGGATATTAAAGATTGTCCTTTTTGCCCTGGTAATGAGGACAAAACCCCAGACCCGATTTATCAAAACGGAGCAGATAGAAAATGGAACCTTAGGGTTTTTAGAAATTTATATCCCGCGGTGGATACTGACAGTTTTGAAAAATGCAATGAGGACTTTTATTATTCAGAAGAAGGCATAGGCATACATGAGGTACTTGTGGATACGCCAGACCATAATGGTGACCCCAGCCAATTTACTGCGGAACACATGTATAACATTTTAAAGGTTCTTAGTCACAGGTTTATGGCTATTGAGGATGAAGAATTTGTTAAGTATGTGCAGATATTTAAAAACAACGGCCCAGAGGCAGGGGCATCCATTGACCACTCTCACTGGCAGATAATGGGGGTTTCCGTTATTCCCTTAGAACAGGAAAAAACCATGCGCAATATAAAAGAATATCGCAGTGAAAAGGGAAGCTGTGTAGTATGTGATATGATAAATTACGAGATTAAAAATAAGACCAGAATTGTTGATGAAAACGACAGTTTTGTTGCTTTTGTTCCTTATGCGGCTAAGCTTAGTTTTGAGTTGTGGGTTGTAAGCAAAAAGCATGTTTCTAGTTTTAGCAAAATGACTGATAATGACCTTAAAGACCTTGGCATTATGCTTAAGCAGTTACTTAAACGAGTTACGGAGCTTAGGGATGGCATTAGCTATAACCTATGCTTTGAGGATAGCCCGAAAGGACGGGCAGACGAGGATTTTCACTGGTATATGAGGATACTTCCCCGCATTGGTGCGCCTGCTGGCTTTGAATTTGCTACAGGAAGTTATATTAACCCAATGCTACCTGAAATTGCGGCAGAAAAATACCGCACTAACGAGGATTGGAGTAAATAAAAAGACAATTGCCCCTCTTATAATAAGGAGGGGAATTTTTTAAATGGAGGGATTGCTATGAGTTTTGAAAAATGCTTTGATAGGAATAAACATTTACTTATGGAGGGTGCTCTTGGGGAGCGTCTTAAACGTGAATATGCAATAACCTTTGACGACAATGTGGCAATGGCGGGGCTTATTTATGAGGAAAATGGACGCAATGCGTTGGAAAAGCTCTGGAAAGAATATATTGACGTTGCAAAAAAGTACGGCCTTGCGTTTTTGGCAACAACGCCTACACGGCGAGCAAACAAAGACCGTGTTCAGGCATCAAAATATAGCAATAATATTATAGCAGACAACATGGAATTTTTGAAAAAAATCAAAGCAGAATCTGGTATTGAGATGTATGCAGGCGGACTTATGGGCTGTAAGGGAGATGCCTATAAGGCAACAGAAGTGCTTAGTGCTGAAGAAAGTCAGGAGTTTCATTTTTGGCAGGCAAATGAGTTTAAAAAGGCTGGTGCAGACTTTTTGTATGCCGGAATTATGCCGTCATTACCAGAGGCAATGGGGATGGCAAGAGCCATGGAAAAAACAGAACTTCCATATATAATAAGTTTTATGATACGTAAGGACGGGCGTTTGATTGATGGTACAACGATAGACCATGCTTTAGCGGCTATAGATGGTTATGTAGAGCGCAAACCTGTGTGTTTCATGACCAACTGTGTACATCCAAGGGTGGTAAAAACGGCGCTTGAATTCGATTTTAACAAAACAAAAGCTGTAAGAGATAGGTTTTGTGGTATACAAGCAAATACCTCACAGTTATCACCAGAAGAACTTGATTGTTGTGGTGATTTAATGTGCTCTGACTCCAAAATACTTGCGGAAGATATACAGGAGCTTAAAAAAATTATGAAGCTTAAAATTATTGGTGGCTGCTGTGGAACAGACAACAGCCACATGGAAGAAATTGCTAAAAAAATGAAGTGAAGATTACCGTTTTTTGGGTATAAATGCCATTACATCATTTTTGTTTAAAGCGCCTGTTAAAAAAAGTAGAATTACATAAATAAGGAAGAGCAGGATTGCAGACAAAGCCATGGTATAAAGGTTACAATTTGCGTTTTCAGGTGCAAATTGCAATACGATATAAGCTGATACAGCACAAATTGCTGGTAATATTATTCTTTTATAGGATGAAAACTGTATATTACTTTTTTTAGTAATTTCCTTTATGCCCATAGTTGCAGTTACAATAAGGCTTAGTGTAATGCCAACAATAAAAGCATCTGTACCCCATTGAGGCATAAAGAGATAAATAAAAAACAAATTTATGGCCGACGAAATAAGGTTCTGCCTGAATATAAAGCCATGGCTGCCAAGGCCATTTAGAATGCCGCTTATGGTTATTTGCATATACATAAAAGGGCATATGATACAAAGGCGTAAAAGCAAATCGCCCAGTTCTTTTTTGTTGTAAACAAGATAGCAAATTTCTTGTGGAAATGCGGCAAAAATTGCGGCAAAGCCAAAACCTATTACAGCAGTATAGGTAATGGCTTTTTCTATTAAAGCCGCTGTCATGTGGGTATTGTTGGTTGCCTGCGCTTCACTTAGGGCTGGTACAAGAGTAACTGATATTGCCATAAGTACGGCACTTGGTAGTTGAATAAGAGGCATTGCCATACCTGTAAGACTTCCGAAAACGGAAAGAGCATTTTCGCCACCACCAAAAAGAGCCAGACGCTGTGGAATAAGAATATTTTCCACGGCGGCAAGTAATGACCCCGTTACTCGTGCAAGGGTTAAAGGAACAGCCATGACACATATGGAAGAAAGGGCAACCACTACTGGCATTGTTGACTTTTTCGATGGAAGGTCACTATGAACATATTTCATTGCAAAAAATATAAAAATAAATGAGGCTATTTCACCTAAGACTATGCCAACTACAGCGGCTCCGCAGGCGTATTCCAACCCCATGGGAATGAACAACTGAGAAAGTGCAAAAATTGCGACTATGCGCACCGCCTGCTCTAAAACTTGGCTAGCGGCAGGCGAAAAATGAAGCTGCATACCTAAAAAATTGCCCCTGATACAGCTGCCTAAGGACATAAATGGAAATGCAAGGCTAAGTATACGCAAGGAAAGAGACGTCCTGGCATCTTTAATAATATGTATAGCGGCAAAGTCTGCAAATATAAATAGTGATATACTAAGGCAAAGGCTTAATATAAGAGAAATACAAAGGGAAATATGTAAAATACGTGAGGTATTGCCGAACTCTTTTTTCGCATTTTCCTGAGCTGTAAGTTTTGAAACGGTAGTGGTAAGCCCTGAAGAGGTTATGCTCCATGCAAGCATATAAATTGGCATAATAAGCTGATAAAGGCCCATGCCCTCGGCACCAATGGCTTTGGACATATATATTCGGTAATAAAAGCCCATAAAACGGGTTATAAGATTGGCACACATAAGCACAGCGGCGCCTTTAATTAAGGTTTTTTTGCGCATATTAAAAATCTCCGTCACAGTCTGTTTTTACATTCTATGACGGAGAAGAGAATTAAATTATATATAGTCTATTGCAAAATATTTGATGATGGAAAAATATTCACGTATGTAATATGTTGGTTGTAAAAAATCCACATTTTTAGCAGAAAGTCCGTGGGACACCAAATTTGCTTGCTTTGCAATAAGCCCAGCCCTAAAAATATGAAAACTATTGGTTACGTACACGGTTTCGTAGGCAGTGCCATTAAAATATTTATCTAATATTTCTTTGGAAAAACTAAAATTTTCCACCGTACGTGAGGATTTATCTTCAGTTATTATCTTAGCCTCGGGTATGCCTTTTTCCAACAAATAGGTTTTCATTGCAAATGCCTCGCTTACAAGTTCATTTTTCCCCTGACCACCCGAAACTATTATAACTGAATTTTGGTTTTGGTTATAATAATCTATGGCAGCATCAAGGCGATAGGCCAAGCTTAAGCTTACTTTTTCACCCCGAAGCCCTGCGCCTAAAACGATAATTGCATCGGCATTTTTTGGCGGAATTCGGTTGCCATTTTGGTAAACAACTGCGGTACATATTGTAAAGGACAAAACAAATAACAAAAGGCATGCCTTAAATAAAGTATGGACATGTTTGGCTATGCCTTCTTT
>JBFWMT010000028.1:0-33853 GCA_050251415.1 Anaerotignaceae bacterium
TTTACCACGAGGTTTTGCAGGCAGAGGAGGGAAAGAATGCCCTTGACTACCTTGAAAAAAGACAGGTAACCCTAGCGATGCAAAGAAAATTTGGCCTTGGCTATGCACCAGAGGGCAAGGACAGGCTATACAGCGTGTTAAAAGAAAAAGGCTTTAGCGAGAAGGCTATGATAAAAAGTGGTCTTGTAATGGAGAACAAATACGGCAAGGGCTATCACGATAGGTTCTACGGACGATTGATGTTTCCAATTTTTGACGTGCAGGGCAGAGTTATTGGCTTTGGCGGAAGAATTATGGAAAAGGGCGAACCTAAATACCTGAATTCTCCAGAAACGCCTCTCTTTAACAAAAAGCGCACCTTATATGGGCTTAATTTCGCACGAAGCAGTAAGAAAAAAGAGCTAATAATTGTTGAAGGCTATATGGATATGATTAGTATTTATCAAGCTGGCTTTCACAATGTAGCGGCATCATTGGGCACTGCATTTAATGCTGAACATGCTACAGTGTTAAAGAAATTTGTTACTGATATTATACTTATTTTTGATAGTGATACAGCAGGGGAAACTGCGGCCTTACGTGCTATACCAATTTTGGTAAGTGCTGGTTTTAGGGTTAAGGTATTACAAGTGCCAAATGGCAAGGACCCCGACGAATTTATTAAGCAAAATGGTTCTTTGGAATTTAGCAAGCTATTAGTTAATGCAAAAAGCTATATGGCTTTTCAAATAGATTGCAATAAAAAGAAATATAATATGGAAAATACTGAACAAAAAATGCTTTTTACAAAAGAAGCGGCACAAATGCTTGCAAAGTTGGATTCTCCTATAGAGCGTGATGTGTATGCAAAGGAAATATCTGCCCAAACAGGAATTGCAGAAGACGCAATCGTTGGGGAAATACTAAAAATAAAAGGCATTGACGATGCACACTTTGCAAAGGAAGCAGAGAAGAAACGTGTGCGAATGTATACAGATAAAACGGTGGGAGAAGAAATTATAAAATCTAAAGGCTTATACGAGGCACAGCGGAATATAATATTTATCTGCGCAACAAAAAAAGAAATTTACGATAAAATCAAACTGCACCTTAACCCACAGGACTTTATTGATGAGGTATACATAAGACTGGCGGAAATTGTGTTTGATGCTGCCGAGAACGGGGCAACCATTTTTCCAGCAGGAGCAGTAAATTATTTTGAAACACCTGAGGCGCAAAAAAAGGTAGCAGAGGTTTTTGCTATAAAATTTAAATACGACGGAATGAACGAGTTGGAAAAAGCAGTGAACGAGGAAATAAGACTAATTAAAAGAACAAAAGCAGATGCTCTGGCGGCTACGGCAACATCAATTGAGGAAATAAAGACACTTATAGAACTGAAAAAACAGTTGGATACACTTTATATAACTCTTTAAGTGCCACATTTGTATAAATAACCGTCAGTTAGGATAGAATTTATGATAATTGGAAAGGAAGGATTGTATTGAAATCCCCGGAGGAAAACACTTTATTAATCCGCCTAAAAGAACTTGTTGCCATTGGCAAAAAGAAAAAGGGCGTACTTGAATACAAAGAAATAATGGACTATTTGGGAGAAATTGAGCTTGAGGCAGACCAGATAGACAAGATATATGAATATTTTGAAGGACAAGGCATTGATATACTTGGTGCAATTGAGCTTGAGGAAGAGGTTGAAAAGGAAATTGACCTCTCATTACCTGAGGGTATTAACATTGATGACCCTGTGCGTATGTATCTTAAAGAAATTGGTAAGGTACCATTGCTTAGCGCAGAAGAGGAAATTAACCTTGCAAAAAGAATGGAAGATGGCGACGAAATTGCAAAGAAAAAACTTGCCGAAGCAAATCTTCGTTTGGTTGTTAGTATTGCAAAAAGATATGTGGGCAGAGGTATGCTTTTTCTTGACCTTATTCAAGAGGGAAACCTTGGTCTTATTAAAGCCGTAGAAAAGTTTGACTACAGCAAGGGGTACAAATTCAGTACCTATGCTACATGGTGGATTAGACAGGCAATTACTAGGGCCATTGCTGACCAAGCAAGAACGATACGAATCCCTGTGCATATGGTTGAAACTATAAATAAGCTTATTCGTATATCCCGTCAGCTTATACAGGAGCTTGGGCGTGAACCGAGTGCAGATGAGTTGGCTGTTGAAATGGCTATGCCTGTAGACAAGGTAAGAGAAATAATGAAGATTGCACAGGAGCCAGTGTCTCTTGAAACACCTATTGGTGAAGAAGAAGACAGCCACTTGGGCGACTTTATACCTGATGATGATATACCAGCACCAGCTGAAGCAGCGGCATTTACACTGCTTAAAGAACAGCTTATTGAAGTGCTTGATACATTAACAGACAGAGAGGAAAAGGTTCTTAGATTACGTTTTGGCCTTGATGATGGCAGAGCAAGAACACTTGAAGAGGTTGGTAAGGAATTTAATGTAACTAGAGAGCGAATAAGACAGATTGAAGCGAAGGCCCTTAGGAAGTTAAGACATCCAAGCCGAAGCAAAAAGCTTAAGGATTATTTAGAGTAAAAAAAGAGCCGTATGCAGTTAAATTTGTATACGGCTTTTGTGTTGTGTTTCTGGTGTTTTAAGGGTAGAATATAACTTAAAAGTAAATTATAACCTAAGAGGTATGAGATGGAGATTTCTAAAAGACTTAAAACAGTTGCAGGTGAAGTTAGATACAGAACTGTTGTGGATATAGGCACAGACCATGGCTATGTACCTATTTATCTTGTTAAAAACAAACTTGCCGATAGTGCTATCGCTTGTGATATAAACAAAGGCCCGCTTTTAAAGGCAAAACAAAACATTGAGGCAAATTGCCTTTTGGGCAAAATAGAAACACGCCTTGGCAGCGGGCTTATACCTATAGAGATTGGCGAGGTAGAGACGGCAGTTATTGCAGGCATGGGCGGAATGCTTACAATAGAGATACTTAAGGCTGGCGGTGATGTTGTTCAAAGCCTAAAACAGCTTGTTTTACAGCCACAGCTGGACATTGACAGTGTACGTAAGTACATTCATACAATAGGGTTTAAAATTGAAAATGAACAAATGCTTATTGATGATGGAAAATATTACACAGTTATTAACGCAGTACATGGGGAAGAGAAAACTTATGACCAATGCCAATATATGTTTGGCAAAGTCAATCTAGATAAAAAATCCGATGTTTTAAAGAAGTATTTAATGCACAGACTTGGAAAACTAACAGAAATTAAAGATGGTCTTGAAAAGTCGGGCACAGAGAATTCTATGAAAAAGCTAAATGAAATTGAAAACGAAATACGGGTTTTTGAGGAGGCATTAAAAGCATATGAAATGTAGTGATTTAATAAATCATTTAGAAGAGTTTGCACCCATTTCCCTTGCAGAAAGCTGGGATAACCCAGGGCTTATTGTAGGGGATACCCAAAGTGATATTAAAAAAATACTTGTGGCACTGGATGCTACTGAAGAAGTTATTGACGAGGCAATAGCCATTGGTGCTGACATAATTATAACTCACCACCCAATGCTTTTTAGCGCTGTAAAAAAAATTACAAACCAAACACCAACTGGTGTTAGACTTAGAAAGCTTATAAAAAATAATATAGCACATTTTGCAATGCACACAAATTTGGATATTGCCTTTGGTGGTACAAATGATGAACTGGCACGGATATCAGGGCTTAAGGAAATTGAGATTTTAAGAGAAAGCTGTGAACAAAACGGACAAACTAATGGCCTTGGGCGGGTAGGAAATTTGGAAAAAGAAACAACCTTTGGAGACTTCGCACGTATAATTAAAAATGAACTTAAGTTGAATAGTTTGCGTGTAGTTGGAGACACAAAAAAAATAATAAGGCGTGTTGGTTTATGTACTGGCAGTGGCTTTGAATTTATGCAGGACGCTGTAAGAAAGGGTGCAGATGTATTTATTACTGCTGACCTTAGGTATCACGAAAGCCAAAAAGCACTGGATGAAGGAATTTGCGTTATAGATGTAACGCACTACGCCAGCGAGAATATAATTGTGCCTGTAATTTGCAAGTATTTGAATGGGTTAGAAAGTGGAATGGAAGTTATACAATCATCAGTGGACGGACAGGTGTTTAAAGACCTTTAATTAGTAAGGAGGAAAATCATGGAAACAGGTATTAAAGTTACAGTAATGGGCGACAGCATTACCATTGCAGAAGGAACAACATTTGAAGAATTGAGCAAACGATATGCGGAAAAATTTAAAGCACCAATTATGCTTGCCCAAAGCGGAAACACACTTTATGAACTTGCGGATTATGTTAAAGAAGGCATGGAAATTGAGTTCTTAGAACTTACGAATGCCGATGGAATGAGGGTTTACGGCAGAAGCCTTTCATTTCTTATGATTAAAGCCGTAAAAGACTTGTTTGGAATGGATACGCCAGTGGTTATTGAGCATTCAATAAATAGCAATTATTACTGCGAAATACGCAAGGCTGAAATTAAAATTACAGATGAATGTTTGAACAAAATTAAAACACGCATGAGGAAGATTGTTTCTGAAAACATTCCTATTGTAAAAGTTACTATGTCACGAGATGAAGCCATAGAAACAGCACTAAGATTTGGCATGGATGATAAAGCTAGACTTTTTAGGTATAGACGTGCATCTTATGTAAATATGTATAATATGGATGGGTTTTATGACTATTTTTACGGATACATGGTTCCAAGCACAGGATATTTGGATAAGTTTGATATTGTTGCCTATGAAAAAGGATTTCTAATTCAGTTTCCTAATGTAAAAAATCTTGATGAATTAGAAGATTATCAAAGATTTGATAAAATATCTAGTGTGTTTATGGAGCAGTTAGACTGGTGCAATCTTATGCAGGTAAAGAATGTGGCAGATTTAAACGACCTTATTGCAAATGACGGTTTTGGAGAACTTGTACTTATTAACGAGGCATTGCATGAAAAAAAAATAGCACAAATTGCTGACGCAATTACGGAAAAAAAAGATAAAACTAAGTTGGTGCTTATTGCAGGGCCTTCATCATCTGGAAAAACAACTTTTGCACAAAGGCTATGTGTTCAGCTTAGGGTAAATGGAATTATACCACACGCCATCGGACTTGATGATTATTTTATTGAAAGAGAAAAGACACCTTTGGACGAGGATGGTAAGCCTGATTTTGAAAATATAAATGCACTTGACCTTGATTTGTTTAACAAAGATTTAAATGCGCTTGTAAAGGGTGAGAGAGTTGAAATGCCAAGCTATAACTTTGTGCTGGGCAAGCGTGAATACAAAGGAAGATTTTTGCAGCTTCAAAAAGATGAAATTATTGTAGTGGAGGGTATACATGGTCTTAATGATGAACTTACAGAGACAATTGCCAACGAAAATAAATTTCGCATTTTTATTAGTGCAATGACACAGCTAAATTTGGATGACCATAACCGTATTTCAACATCGGATAGCAGGTTGATAAGGCGAATAGTGCGTGACCATCAGTTTAGAGGAAACGATGCCGCAAGGACTATAGAAAGCTGGGCAAGCGTTAAACGTGGAGAGGAGAATAATATTTTTCCATACCAGGAAAATGCTGATGTGATGTTTAATTCCGCTACTATTTATGAACTTAGTGTGCTGAAGGCGTATATTGAGCCACTTTTGTTTAAAATTGACAAAAGCATGCCCGAGTATGTAATGGCGAAGCGAATTATAAAGTTTTTGGATTACTTTTTGCCTGTAAATAGTGGCGGTATACCTAATAATTCTATAATTAAAGAGTTTGTTGGTGGCAGTGTTTTTAAGGTTTAACTGGTAAGTATGGGTTTAAAGCACATTGACAACCAAAAATTAATATGATATATTCTTTTAAGTGAGTAAGCCAGACGGTCGCCCGTAACAGGGAGGAAAGTCCGGGCTTCGTAGAGCAATGGTGCCGGCTAACGACCGGTGGAGGCGACTCTAAGGACAGTGCAACAGAAATAAACCGCCATATCTTTTGGTATGGTAAGGATGGAAAGGTGAGGTAAGAGCTCACCGCTTTGCTGGTAACAGCATTGGCTCTGTAAACCCCACCTGAAGCAAGACCTATTAAAGCGTTTTGGAGCTGCTCGTTCCGCTTTGGCATGGTCGCATGATGACATCGGTAACGATGTACCAAGATAGATGACCGTTTAACACAGAACCCGGCTTATAGACTTGCTCACACAAATTTAAAGCGAGACCTATTTTTGTAAGAATTAACCTCTTTTTTAGTTACTGGCGAATAGCACAAATTTGTATTTTGCCAGTATGTTAAAAAAGGGGTTTTTGTGTATTAAATAAAACATTACTCTGGTGGATAATTAATAAAGCTTGTATAATAGGGTAAATGGATTGCATTTGTGCGAAGGAGGGAAAATATGAAAAATTTTATATTTATAATTATTATGGCAGTGATGCTTGTGGGTTGTGGAAAGGGAACGCCAGAGAAAGAAGCCTATAGAAAAATTTCTGCCGAGGATGCAAAAAAAATGATGGATGAAAATGAAGATATTATTATATTGGATGTACGTACAGAAGAAGAATATTCACAGGGTCACATTGAAAGCAGCTTACTTATTCCAGATACTGAAATTGAGGATAAGGCAGAAGAAGTACTAACAGATAAGGATGCGGTTATACTTATATATTGTAGAAGTGGAAGAAGAAGCGAAACTGCAACAAAGGAATTGATAGAGATGGGGTATACAAAAACTTTTGATTTTGGTGGTATAAACGACTGGCCCTATGAAACAGTGGAATAGGTATTAATTGACACAAATGAACTAAAGAGGTACAATGTAAAAGATTTTAAAAATCGTAAGGTGTCCATTGCATATGCTTTGGGATAATAGGGAAGTGGGGTGAAATTCCCCCACGGTGCCGCCGCTGTATGGGTGTTGCCTGTTTATAAACCACTGTGGTTACACACGGGAAGGAAAAGCAGACGAAATAACCCGAAGTCAGAAGACCTGCCTTATTGATTATAGATTACGCACTTAACGAAGCATTAAGTGGTGTAACATTATGTGCCCGCACAGGATTGTTATGCCCTTTTTCGTTATGAAAAAGGGCATTTTTGTGTTAGCACAAAACCTAAGGAGGAAAAGAAAATGACAAAAAAAGAAAAAAGATTCATCAAGCTTTCGGTTGTGATGGCTACGGTTTTTGGTGTAACACAAAACACCTATGCTATGCACATTATGGAGGGCTATCTGCCGTTAAAATACTGTTTATTTTACGGAGCAATATGTTTACCGTTTTTAGCAATTGGTGTGGTAAACATAAAAAAATTGGTTAACGAACACAGAAAAACATTATTACTTTTGGCAATGATGGGAGCATACGCTTTTGTTCTATCTGCACTTAAAATTCCAAGTGTAACTGGGTCATCAAGCCATCCTACAGGAACAGGGCTTGGTGCAATTATATTTGGGCCATGTGTTATGAGCGTACTTGGAATTATTGTACTTCTATTTCAGGCAATATTGCTTGCCCATGGAGGACTTACAACCCTTGGAGCAAATACATTTAGTATGGCAATAGCAGGGCCGTTTGTAAGCTATGGAATTTTTGTGGTTGCAAAAAAACTTAAAGCAAACAGATATGTTGGAGTGTTCCTTGCTACAAGTATTGGTGACTTATTTACATACTGTGTTACAAGTGTTCAACTTGGTGTTGCACATCCTAACCAAATTGGCGGAGTTATGGCATCCATTAAACAGTTTATGGCTGTGTTTGCTGTAACACAGATACCACTTGCAATAATAGAGGGGCTTTTAGCAGTTGTTGTGGTAATTGGTCTTGAAGCTTATGCAACACGTGAGCTTAAGGAAACTATTTATGTGAAAAGGGGTGCTGTAATTGAAAAGTAAAAAAAAGCTTGTTATTGTACTTATTATATTATGTGTTTTAATTGCAGTTTTTCCGCTGGTCTATATTAAAAATTCCGAATTTGGCGGTGCAGACGGTGCGGCAGAAGAAGTTATAACAGAAATCAACCCAGAATATGTTCCATGGGCCCAAAGTATTATTTCACCGCCAGGTGGAGAAACGGAAAGCTTGCTGTTTGCGCTACAGGCTGCTTTTGGTGCAGGAATTGTATGCTTTGGTTTTGGATACTATGTTGCAAGAAAAAAATTCAAACCTGAAGAAAATAATTCAGAGGAACTGTTTGGGTGATCATAGTGAAAAAAGGAAAAACGCATAGTCACGGCCAGTTTTTGGATATAGATTTAATTTCACAAAATTCAGCATTGAAAGAAGTTAATGCTGTGCTAAAATGCATAGTAGCGGTTACGATACTTATTATGGTTATGGTGGGGAACAATATTTTGTTCTCTGCCATAACGGCAAGTATTATGGCGTTTGTTACAATTAAAATAGGAGGCGTTAGTGCCTCTACATATATAAGGCTTATGCTGTTGCCAATTACATTTATAGTGTTAGGTACGGCGGCAATTGCCATAAGTATTTCAAAAACTGAAATAGGAATCATCAATTTGCCTTTGTTTGGATATTTTTTATGTATTACAAAATATGGTTTAATCGAAGCTATAAGGGTTTCGTTAAATGCATTGGGTGCGGTCAGTTCACTTTATATGCTTAGTCTATCTACACCCATGTATGAAATTATTGAGGTGTTGAAAAAATGCAAACTGCCGCAAGTTGTTATAGAGTTGATGTTTCTTATTTACAGATACATTTTTATAATGCTTAAAATGCAGGCACAAATGCACATTTCAGCAGAAAGTCGTTTAGGCTACAGTGGTGTAAGGCAGTCTTTTTTTAGCTTCACCCATATAGGGGCAAATTTATTGGCAGTATCCTTTAAAAAAGCCGGGGATTACTACGATGCCATGGTAAGCCGTGGATACGATGGTGAACTTATTTTTTTGACAGAAGAAAGCAAGATTACAGTCTGTCAAAGCACATACGCTATTGCTTTTTTAACATTTATGGCAATAATTATGGTTACAATAAAACTAAAGGGGTTGAATATGTGACCTTACTTAAAACAGAAAATTTATGCTACAGTTTTGATGGGCATACAGACACAATAAAAAACATTTCATTGGAAATAAAAAGTGGCGAAAAGATAGCAGTTATTGGTAACAACGGGGCAGGTAAGTCCACATTTTTTTTGTGTCTTAATGGTGTATTGGAAACTGACGGAAGCATTTTGTTAAATGGCAAAAGAATATCAGGGAAAAAAGGATTTGAAGAATTAAGAAGAGCCACAGGAATAGTTTTTCAAGAGGCAGACAGCCAAATTATAGCATCTACGGTTAAGGCTGAAGTTGCATTTGGAGTTATGAATTTACACGTTAAAAAAAATGAGGTGCTAAAGCGCACTGAAAATGCTATGGAGAAAATGGGTATAACAAGCCTTAGTTCAAGGCCACCACATTATTTAAGCGGTGGTGAAAAACGTAGAGTGGTCATTGCAGACATTATTGCAATGGAACCCGACATATTTATTTTTGATGAACCAGCTGCATCCCTTGACCCTGAAAATATGGGAGTTTTAGAGAGTGTACTGGAAAGCATAAGCAGTGAAGGTAAAACCATACTTCTGTCTACACACGACATGGACTTTGCGTTAAAGTGGGCAGATAGGGTAATTGTTTTTTCTGGCGGAGAAATAATAGCAGATGGTGTAACGGAAAAAATATTTACAAATGATGAACTGCTGAAAAGAGCGGGATTAAAAAAACCTGTCATATACCAAATTATGGATGTTTTTGCACATAGTGAAACACTGCCTAAAAATATTGAGGAATTAAAAGTGCTTTTAAAGGAGAAGTTGGATGAAAAATAAGGGAATACTAGTGGTTAGTTTTGGTACAACCCACAAAAAAAGTATAGAAAAAACTATAGCTGCGGTGGAAAGCAAAATTGAAGAATGCTACCCTGATTATGTGGTTAAAAGGGCTTTTACAAGCAGTATGATTATAAAAACGATGGCTTCAAGAGGTGAAGCAGTAAGTTCTGTTACACAGGCGTTGGGAATGCTTTTGGCGCAGGGTGTTACGGAGGTTTACATTCAGCCTACCCATATAATTGCTGGGGATGAATATGAAAAGCTTATAAAATTTGCTATGAATTTTAGAGATAGGTTTGAAGTTTTGAAAATAGGAAAACCTCTTTTATGCACAATGGACGACATGTTTTTGGTTGCGGATATTGTTTCTAAAAATATAGAAGCACAAGAAGATGAGGCTTTGGTGTTTATGGGACACGGTACAGAACATCCAGTTAATACGGTGTATGCCGCTATGGATTATATTTTTAAGGAGCGTGGCTGTAAAAATATATTTATGGGTACTGTTGAGGCTTATCCTTCCCTTGAAAATGTTGCAAAGATGGTAAAAAACAGCGGTTACAAAAAGGTCGCTCTTTCGCCGTTCATGCTTGTAGCTGGGGACCATGCCACAAATGACATGGCTAGTGATGATGAGGAAAGCTGGAAGACATATTTTGAGTCAATGGGCATGGAAACAAGAGTTATTATGAAGGGGTTGGGAGAATACCTTGACATACAAGAAATGTATCTTGAACATATTAAAAGATATTTGCATATTTAGGAGAAATGAAAATGCCATTTGAATATTACATCACCCAAAACAATAAACGCCTTAAATGTGGTTATACAACAGGAAGCTGTGCTGCAATGGCGGCAAAAGCGGCGTGTATGATGCTGTTAACTGGTAAAACAGTGGAACAGATTAATATACCTACGCCAAAGGGCATAGAGGTTTGGGCAGATGTAACAGAGATTGAAATTTTGCCACATAAAGTAAGTTGTGCTATAGTTAAAGATGGCGGTGACGATATAGATGCAACACATGGTCTTAAAATATTTGCCACGGTTAGAAGAACAGAAAATGGCATTATAATCGATGGCGGAACTGGTGTTGGACGTGTTACGAAAAAAGGGCTTAATCAGCCTGTGGGCAATGCGGCAATAAACTCTGTGCCAAGAAAAATGATTGAAGGGGAAGTTTTAAAGGTTTGTCAAAGTTACGGCTACAAGAAAGGAATTGAGGTTATTATCTCTGTTCCATTGGGTGAGGAAGTGGCTAAAAAAACCTTTAACCCAAGATTGGGAATAGTTGGCGGAATTTCTATTATAGGTAGCAGTGGAATTGTTGAACCCCAAAGCCTTAAAGCCATAAGTGACACTATATATGTAGAAATGAAAATGCTTAGTAAAAATGGCATTACACAAATGATTGCAACGCCTGGAAATTACGGGGAAGCTTTTATTAAGGCAATGGATAGTATAAAAGGAATTAGCGAGGTTAAGTGTTCAAATTTTTCAGGAGACACCCTTGACTATGCGGTGGAACTGGGCTTTAAAAAAGTACTTTTAATTGGACATATAGGCAAGTTTGTTAAGCTGGCAGGAGGAATTATGAACACCCACTCGTCGTTTGCAGATTGCAGGATGGAAATACTTGCGGCACATGGAGCAATGTTTGGTGCAGATGCAAAAAAAATAATGGATTGCATAACAACAGACGAAGTCATTGGGGTTTTAGATAAAGAAAAAATAAGAGAACAGGTAATGAAGTCAGTTATTAAAAAAGCTGAATACCATGTAGCCCAACGTGTGCATAATGAGGTTGAAACAGGTGTAATTATGTTTAGCAACCAATTTGGACTTTTGGCTGTGGGTGAAAATGCCCAAAGGATTTTAAAGAGTTTTGGAGGAAGCGATGAATAAAGGAAAATTTTTTGGTATAGGCGTAGGCCCAGGCGACCCTGAGCTTTTAACCCTTAAAGCTGTTAGAATAATTGAAAAGGCCCAAGTTTTGGCTGTACCAAAAACAAATGATAGTAAAAATGTGGCTTTGGATATTGTATCGAAGGCTGTTAATATAAGAGATAAACAAGTTTTATTCCTTGATTTTCCAATGGTGAGGGACAAAGTTATTTTAAAGGCGGCCCATGAGAAAAATGCAAGTAAAATTGCTGAAACACTTGATAAGGGTATGGATGTAGCATTTCTTACATTAGGTGATGTATCAATATACTCAACTTTTTCCTATGTACATAGTATAGTAGAGGCAATGGGGTATGAAACGGAAATTTGTGCGGGCGTACCCAGCTTTTGTGCTGTTGCGGCAAAGCTAAAAATAAGCCTTACCTCTATGAAAAAGCCGTTGCATATAATACCGGCAGTACATAGTGATGTTACAAAAAATTTCGCTCTTGATGGAACGAAAGTATTCATGAAAGCAGGTGGAAGTGTTAAAGCTATTGCGCAAACAGCGAAAAATAAGGAAGCTAGTGTGTTTGGAATTTCCAACTGCGGTATGGATAGTGAAAGGCTGATTACTGATTTTGAAAATGACCAGTTTGGCTATTTTACAACAATTGTGGTAAAGGAAGGTGAAGAGTAATAATGGTGTATTTTGTAGGAGCAGGAAGTGGTGCGGCAGATTTAATTACGGTTAGGGGACAAAAACTGTTGCAAGAGGCAGATGTTATTATATATGCCGGAAGTCTTGTTAATCCTGAATTGTTGGAATACAAAAAAACAGAATGCCAAGTGCACAACAGTGCCTTTATGACCCTTGAAGAAGTTATAGAAGTTATGAAAAATGCTGAAGAACAGGGAAAAACAACGGTACGTTTGCATACGGGTGACCCTAGTATTTACGGTGCAATTAAAGAGCAGTTTGATGAACTGGACAAGCTGAATATAGCCTATGAAGTTTGCCCGGGTGTAAGCTCTCTTTTTGGGGCAGCATCTTCCCTTAAATTGGAATATACATTGCCAAATGTAAGCCAAACCGTTATTGTAACCCGCATGGAGGGAAGGACTCCTGTGCCAGAAAAAGAGCGTATTGAAGTTTTGGCGTCGCATGGAGCAACAATGGTGATTTTTCTAAGCACAGGTATGTTAGAAGAATTATCACAACGGCTTATTCAAGGTGGATATAGTGCAGACACCCCAGCGGCAATTGTATATAAGGCAACGTGGGCGGATGAAAAAAAGGTATATTGCACTGTGTCAACCTTAGCACAAAGCGCAAAAACTGAAAATATAACAAAAACCGCACTTATAATTGTAGGCGATGTACTTAAGGGCGAAGGGGAGAGGTCTTTACTTTATCACCCCAACTTTACAACGGAATTTAGGCAGGGAAAATAGATGACGAGGGTAATTAGTTTTACGAAGAATGGAAACAACCTTAACCACATGCTTTGCAAACAAATGCAGTTTCATGGATTTTCAGTTCTGGACGACGAAAGGTTAACAAAGTGCAACCTTAAAGATTGGGTGGCAGAGGGCTTTGAAAAAAAGCAGTGCATGGTATTTATTGGTGCGGCAGGCATTGCTGTTAGAAGTATTGCGCCATTTGTAAAGGACAAACTAACCGATCCAGCGGTTATTGTTATAGATGAAAAAGGGGAATTTGTAATTCCTATTTTAAGCGGACACGTTGGTGGAGGGAATGCAATTGCCAAAGAATTAAGCCAAGCAATTCGTGCCACGGCTGTTATTACAACTGCAACGGATGTAAACAATTTATTTGCGGTGGATACATTTGCAGTATTCAACAATTTAATAATTAAAGAACGTGAAGTTGCAAAAAAAATATCTGCGGAAATTTTAAATGGTAAAGAAATAGGATTTTACAGTGAAATAGAATTAAAAGGAAAAATACCTGAAAATTTAACCCAAAAGGAAAATGGTTATTTGGGATTTGCTATATCCATATACAAAAAAAATCGATTCGAGGAAACACTGCATTTAGTGCCAAAAGCAGTGGTGCTGGGCATTGGGTGCAAAAAAGGGAAATTAGTAGAAAAAATTGAACAGGCTGTTTTTAATGCCTTAAATGAATATAACATTGATATTTTATCGGTGGCAGAGGTTGCCACTATTGACATAAAAAAGAACGAAAAAGGTCTTATTGACTTCTGCAAAAAAATGAATATAAAGCTTAGGTGCTTTTCAGCAGAGGAATTAAAAAAGGTAGAAGGTAGCTTTACGCAATCTGATTTTGTAAAAAAAACTACTGGTGTAGACAATGTATGTGAAAGAGCTGCAGTTTTATCTAGCAGTGGAAAATTAATAATTAAAAAAACAATGGGTGACGGTGTAACAGTAGCCGCCGCTTTAAGAAGTGTGGGTGCGGAATTTGAATAAAATATATGTAGTGGGTATTGGCCCCGGAGAATACGAACAGATGACAATAAAGGCGGCTAAATGCCTTGAAAAGTGCGATGTAATAGTAGGATATACAGTATATGTAGACTTAATTAAGGAACATTTTGGTAATGCAAAATTTTTATCTACACCTATGAAGCAAGAAAAGGAACGATGTGTTTTGGCATTTAGCGAGGCGCAAAAAGATCAAAGCGTTGCGGTAGTGTGTAGTGGTGATGCTGGAGTTTATGGTATGGCATCCCTAATATTTGAAATAGGAGAAGAGTATCCCCAAACTGAAATTGAGATTATTGGAGGAATTACGGCTGCTTTAAGCGGAGGAGCAGTGCTGGGTGCACCATTAACCCACGATTTTGCTGTGATAAGTTTAAGTGATTTACTTACACCGTGGGAAAAAATTGAAAAGCGTATTAAAATGGCGGCAGAGGGTGATTTTGTAATTTGTATTTATAACCCCTCCAGCAAAAAACGCGGAGATTATCTGAAAAAATCTTGTTTGCTTATGATGGAAAGCAAAAGAGAAAGTACTGTGTGTGGTGTGGTTATAAATATTGGCAGGGAGGGAGAAAAAATGATTACAATGACCCTTAAGGAACTTTGTCAATATCAAGCAGATATGTTTACTACAGTGTTTATTGGTAACAGTGAAACACGTATTATAGGCGGTAAGATGGTTACGCCAAGGGGTTACAAAATTTAAGGAGGTGCGCAATGAAAAAGCTAATGCTGTTTGCAGGAACAACAGAAGGACGTAAATTGGCACAATATCTGGAGGAAAGAAAAATTTTTACAAAGGTTTTTGTTGCAACCCAATATGGCGAGGAACTGTTACAAAGCGGTGAGTTTATACAAGTTGAAAGTGGAAAGCTTAAATGTGCAGAGATGGTGGAAAAGTTTGAAGAGGAAAAGCCCAAAATGGTTATAGATGCAACTCATCCTTTTGCACAAATTGTTTCTGAAAACATTAAAAAAGCGTGTGATACCGTTGGAATTAAGTACATAAGATTGCTTAGAAATTTTGATGAACTCCCCTATTCAAACTGCATTTATGTTGAAAATATAAATGAGGCAATTGAATGTTTAAATAAAGTGAGCGGGCGTGTACTTATCACAACAGGCAGCAAGGACTTAAAGGCACTTACAGCAGTTAATGAATTTGAAAAAAGGCTTGTTGTAAGAATTTTACCGGATGCCGATAATCTTAGGGCATGTAGAGAACTTGGTTTTTCACCCCAAAACATAATTTGTATGCAAGGACCATTTTCAGCAAAAATGAATGAAGCTATTATTATTGAAACTGGTGCGGAGTATCTTTTAACAAAAGAAACTGGCAACGCAGGTGGATTTTACGAAAAACTAGAGGCATGCAAAAATACAGGAATTAAGGCAATTATCATTGGCAGACCAAAAGAAAATGGTTTTTCCTATGAGGAAGTTAAAAGAGCCATTGATGAAAAGTTTGATGGAAAAACAGTTAAAAGAATATATGTAATAGGTGCAGGTATGGGTAAGGCAGATATGCTGACAGTCAGGGCACATGAAGCAATAAGAAACAGTGATTTAATTATAAGCACAGATAGAATATTAAAGGAACTGAGCTGTTTCAAAAAAGATACTGCCGTGGCTTACAAGGCGGATGAAATATTGAAAATAATTGATAACAGTTGTGCAAATAAAATTGCGGTGGTTTTTTCGGGAGATATTGGTTTTTTCAGTGGTGCAAAGGTGTTAAGAGGAAAATTTGAAAAATTTGATACTGAGTGGATAAGTGGCATTTCCTCCGAAGTTTATTTTATGAACAAAATAGGCAAAAGCTATGAAAATACCAAAACTTTAAGTATTCACGGACGTGATGAAAATTTTATTGGTGCAGTTCGAGAAAATGAAAGTGTATTACTTTTACTTGGTGGAGGAAACACAGCACGAACTGTATGCCGAAGTCTTGAAAATTACGGTATGGCTAATGTAATGGTTACTATTGGCGAAAACCTGTATTACCCTAATGAAAAAATATCCACGGGGACTGCTAGGGATTTTATTGATGCCAATTTTGGTGACCTTTCGGTTATGCTTATTGAAAATCCACATGCAGGACAGCACTCTTTGGGCATTGACGACCATAGGTTTATACGTGGCGAAGTGCCTATGACAAAAAACGAGGTGCGCATAGTTTCCGTAGCCAAACTTTTCCTTCCAAAGAACGCAGTTGTTTATGATGTTGGTGCAGGTACAGGGTCTGTAAGTATGGAGTGTGCCCTTATAGCTACAAGCGGAAAGGTTTTTGCCATAGAAAAAAATCCGGCGGCAATTTCTTTAATAAAGGAAAATATGAAAATACAAGGTGCATCAAACATAGAAATTATAGAGGGAAATGCACCAACCGTAATGGAAGATTTACCTACACCTACGCATGTTTTTATTGGTGGAAGCAGTGGAAATTTGAAGGAAATAATTAAATTAGTAATGAAAAAAAATTCGAATGTAAGGGTAGTAATTAATGCTGTTGCATTGGAAACTATAGGTAAGGTTATGGAAGTTTTAAGAGATTTTGACATTAAGGACAGTGAAATTATTCAGCTTGGAATTTCAAGAGGAAGGCTTTTGGGAAACCATCATCTAATGACAGCCCAAAATCCTGTTTTTATAATATCATTTGGGATGGGGAATAAAAAATGAATAGAGTTTTATTTGCCGCACCTAAAAGCGGAAGTGGAAAAACCCTTATTTCCTGCGGAATTATGCAAGCGTTTATAAACAATGGCAAAAAAGTAAGTGCCTTTAAATGCGGACCAGATTATATTGACCCTATGTTTCACAGCAAAGTTATTGGTGCAAAAAGCGGAAATTTAGACACATTTTTTTGTGATGAAAATACAGTGAGATACTTGCTTAGCGAAGGGGCAGATGGTAGTGACATAACCTTAATTGAGGGGGTTATGGGTTACTATGATGGGCTCGGAGGCATCAGTGTTGAGGCTTCGGCTTATGATGTGGCAAGGGTTACTAAAACCCCTGTTATACTTATTGTGGACTGCAAGGGTTCAAGTATTTCCATTGTGGCCCAAATAAAGGGGTTTGTGGAGTATAAGGAAGAAAGCTATATAAAAGGTATAATTTTAAACAGAATTTCGCCAATGATTTATTCTGAAATAAAACGCATTATTGAAAATGAAATGGATATAAGGGTTCTAGGATATGTTCCCGAACTAAAAGAAATTGAACTGGAAAGCCGTCATTTAGGGCTACTTATGCCCCATGAAATAGACAGCCTTAAAGAAAAAATGAATACATTGGCAGATACTTTAAGCCAAACTGTGGACTTAGATGGAATTATGCATCTGGGTGAAAACACAGAAGAAATTGAATTTAATAATATAGCCATACCTTGCGTAACAAAAAAGGTACACATAGGGGTTGCGTTAGACCAAGCGTTTTGCTTTTATTACAAAGAAAATTTAAATCTCATTGAAAAAATGGGAGGGGAAATAATTTATTTCTCTCCCTTAAAAGATAAAAAATTGCCTGAAAACTTGAATGGTATTATTTTCGGTGGCGGTTATCCTGAACTTTTTGCGAAAGAGCTTAGTGGGAATAAATCTATGATGGAAAGCGTGAAAAATACTCTGAACAAAAAAATGCCATGCATTGCAGAGTGTGGTGGGTTTATGTATCTTCAGCAGAAACTTGAGGAAGACATAGGGGAAAGCCACCCTATGGTGGGATTTTTAAGTGGTGAAGGATTTAAAACCGACAAGCTTAATAGGTTTGGGTATATAACCCTCAAAACTAATGTTGACACTGTTTTTGGTGAGGTGGAAACAGAAATTAAAGGGCATGAATTTCATTATTGGGACAGCACGGAAAACGGAAATGCTTGTACGGCTTTAAAACCTAACAGAAATCGCAGTTGGCAATGTGTTTATGCTGATGAAAATGTTTTTGCAGGGTTTCCGCATCTTTACTTTTACAGCAATGTAAAGGCGGTTTTTAAATTTATTGAAAAATGTGGTGAGTACAATGAAGCTTGAGGAATATATAAACAAAATTGAGCCCTTATCATCCAGTGAGATGGAAAAGGCTCAACAGAGATGGGACACAATAGCAAAGCCGTTGAAAAGCCTTGGTTTATTGGAGGAAGCTGTTATAAAGCTTGGCGGAATAGTTGGGGCAGATAAGGTTAGCTTGAATAAACCTGCATTGGTTATTATGTGTGGAGACCATGGAGTTGTGGCAGAGGGAGTTACGCAAGCTGGCAGTGAGATTACGGCGTTGGTGGCTGAAAATTTTGAAAAAGCAAAAACCAGTGTGACTGTTATGGCTAAAGTTGCAGGCGTAGATGTTTTCCCCATTGACATTGGCATTAAAAATGATGGTTACGAAAATAAAAAACTTTTACCTTTGATACTTTGTGACAGAAAAATTGACAAGGGAACAAAAAATATTGTTAAAGAAAATGCCATGACATATGAGCAGTGTATGGAGGCTATTAAGTGCGGGATAGACATTATTGGTGAGCTCAAAGCAAAAAAATATGACATTGTTGCCACAGGGGAAATGGGGATTGGAAACACAACACCATCAAGTGCCATGGCAACGGTACTTTTAAGTATGAAAGCAGAAGAAACCACAGGGCGTGGGGCAGGTTTATGTGACCAGGGGTTTAGAAAAAAACGCATGGCAGTGGAAAAATCCGTTAATAGATTTTTTGAAAACGGTGGGAAAAAAGAAAATTCTTTAAATGTACTTTACAGCCTTGGCGGATATGATATTGCAGGGATGGCTGGACTATTCATAGGTGGAGCAGTTCATAAAATGCCTGTGGTTATTGATGGATTTATTTCATCAATAGCGGCGTTGGTGGCTGTTGACATTTGCCCGATGGTAAGGGATTACATATTCGCATCACATAAATCTAAAGAAGGGTGCGGTGAAGCTGTTTTAAAGAAAATGGGTTTACGGCCGTTTATAAATTGTGATATGTGCCTTGGCGAGGGAACAGGTGCAGTTGCATTTTTGCCAATACTTAAAATGGCAGTGGAAGTATATAGGCAAATGAGCACCTTTGCAGAAATAAACATGGAAAACTATAAAGACTTTGAAAAGGAAGAAAAATAGATGATTACCCTTATAACAGGTGGCAGTGGCAGTGGGAAATCTGAATTTGCAGAGAAACTAGCTATGGGTTTAGGCGAAAAAAGATATTACATTGCAACAATGTTTGCTAAAGACGCTGAAAGCTTAAGAAAGGTAGAAAAGCACAGAAATATGCGGTCTGGAAAGCAGTTTCAAACCATTGAAGCAGAAAGAAATCTTGCCATAGTGAATGTTGATGGCGGAACTATGCTTTTGGAATGCATGAGTAATTTGGTAGCCAACGAGGTTTTTGGTGATGACGGAGGTACTGAAAATGCCTATAAATCAATAATTAACGGTATTAATATTCTTATCCAGAAAGCTGAAAATTTAGTTGTGGTTTCAAATGAAATATTTAGTGACGGAATAACATATGATCAAGAAGCCGTAAAATATATAGCTTTGCTTTCAAAAGTTAATGATTATTTAGCAAGGCTTGCAGATGAGGTTATTGAAGTGGTTTATGGAATACCTATATATCACAAAAGAAATGAGGAAAAGGAATGCTGTCCCCTTTATTTATAGCACTAGCAATGTACTCCAAAATACCAGTTCCACAGGTCGAGTGGAATAAAAAAAATATGAAGTATGCAATGTGTTTTTTCCCGTTAGTAGGGGTGATTATTGGGTTGGCATTCATAGGAGTTTTCAAATTTTGTACTATATTTTCTTTTGGAAATATTGCAAAAGGTGCTATGCTTACAGTTGTGCCAGTGCTTATAACAGGAGGAATACATGTTGATGGATTTATTGATACTGCCGATGCAATTTCCTCATATGCACCTCGTGAAAAGCGACTTGAAATACTGAAAGACCCTCACGTTGGAGCCTTTGGTATTACATGGACGGTGATGTATTTTATTATTTATTTTGGCTTCTGCAGTGAAATAAATGAAAGCAATATTGTTATAATTGCACTTGGATTTGTGCTTTCTCGTATTTTGAGCGGATACGGTGCTATAACCATACAGAGGGCACGGAAGGATGGGTTATTAGTAACCTTTGCAGATGGAGCAAAAGAGAATACTGTTAAATTAATTTTGATTGCTTTGGTTTTTTTGGTAACAGGAGCTATGGCTAAAATAAAAATAGAATTGGCTTGTACAAGTGTATTCATTGCTTTAACAGTATATTTTTTGTACAAGCGTTTTGCTATTAAAACCTTTGGCGGAGTTACTGGGGACTTAGCTGGATTTTTTTTACAGCTTTGCGAAATTGCTATATTAATTACGGCAGTGTTTATTGATAAATTGGTGGTGTGAGATGGAACTTATAATTGGTGGTGCATATCAAGGTAAATTTAGGTATGCATGTGAAAAATTCAACTTAAAAGAAGAAGAAATTTTATTTTGTTTAGACCAAAATGCAGAGGGAAAAAGAGCAATTTGTGGTTTTCATTTGCTGGTTAGGCAGTGGTTAATAAATGGACTGGAGCCATTGGAGGAAACAAAAAGCATTTCTGCTGAAATTATAATAAGTGATGAAATTGGCAATGGTATTGTTCCTATGGACGCATTTGAAAGGCAATGGAGAGAAGAATGCGGAAGATGCTGTATTATATTGGCAAAAAAAGCAGATACAGTAACAAGGATTTTTTGCTCTATTCCAACAAAAATTAAAGGATAAAACTATGGAAATTACTTTTATACGTCATTTTAAAACAAAGGGAAACCTTGAAAAAAGATATGTTGGGACAACAGATGAGAATATAATTGAAAATGAAATAAAACCAATATATCCACAGGCAGATATGATTTTTTCAAGTCCACTTCTAAGGTGCTTGCAAACGGCAAGGTTTATTTATGGGGATACACCTATTTGTGTTGAGGAAGATTTAACAGAAACGGACTTTGGGGAATTTGAATATAAAAATTATGAAGAGCTGAAAGAAAATAAGGATTATTTGCGTTGGCTTGAAAGTAATGGGGAAATACCTTTCCCTAAAGGTGAAAGCCGTGCGAATTTTATAAAAAGAAGTGTAGAGGGTTTTTTTAAGTGCATAGGAAAGGCGCAAGAATGTGAAAAAATTACTTTTGTTATACATGGCGGAGGCATTATGGCTATTTTAAGCCAGTTGACAGACAACAAGAATTTTTATAATTTTCAATGTAAAAACGGGTGTGGATTTATTACAAAATACGAAAATGGTAGGTTTAGTGTGACGGGAGAAATTAATGAATAGTTTTTTATTGCCCCTTATAATTGGATACTTAATGGATATGGTTTTAGGTGACCCTTACAGTTTACCACACCCTGTGTGTGTTATGGGGTGGTTTATAAATTGCGTTGAAAAATTAATTAGAAGGATTTTCCCCAAAATGCCAAAGTTGGAAAAAGCAGGAGGATTCTTTTTGGTGATGATTGTTGTTTTGGCCACGGTAATGGTGGCTATGGGGATTTTATATATTGCAGGAAAAATCAGTTATACAGTTCAATTTGTGGTGCAGTGCATTATGTGTTGGCAATGTATTGCCCAAAAGTCACTTAAAACAGAGAGCATGAAGGTTTACACAAAACTTAAAGAGGAAAACATTGAGGGTGCAAGAACAGCAGTAAGCATGATTGTTGGACGTGACACACAAAGCCTTAACCGTGAGGGGATAACAAAAGCCACAGTTGAAACTGTTGCGGAAAACACAAGTGATGGAGTTGTTGCACCTATTATATATATGGCAATTGGTGGAGGTGTGCTGGGGTATGTATACAAGGCGATTAACACTATGGACAGTATGATTGGATACAAAAATGACAAGTACGTAAATTTTGGATTTGCGGCGGCGAAGCTGGACGATATTGTAAACTTTATTCCGTCAAGAATTTCTGGATTTATGATGATGATTTCATCATTCATTATAGGCCTTGACGGAAAAAATGCGTGGTACATTTTTAAGCGGGACAGGCTGAACCATGCTAGCCCAAATTCTGCACAGACAGAGGCTGTGTGTGCTGGCGCATTAGGGGTACAGCTTGCAGGAGATGCGTGGTACTTTGGAAAGCTTTACAAAAAGAAAACCATTGGTGATAGCCTTAGAAAAGTAGAGGATGAGGACATTTTGAGGGCAAACAAACTTATGGAATGGACGACGTTTTTAACAATGCTTACTATAGTTGTGTTAGGTTTTGTGTTTTAACGAAATTTTAGAATATATTGAATAGGAGGTGGGTTATGCATAAGCATGGCGGTGATATATACACAAACGCAGGAAAGATTGATTTTTCAGCCAATATAAACCCCTTGGGTATGCCTGAAAATGTTGCTATGGCGGCAAAAAATGCCATTGATTTTGCCACTGTTTATCCCGATGTAAACTGCACAAAGCTTAAAAAAGCAATAAGCAAAAGAGAGAATATAGCAGACGAAAACATAATTTGCGGAAATGGTGCGGCGGAATTGATTTTTGCTGTTTGTATGGCAAAAAAACCAAAACATGCAGTGGTTATGTGTCCATCATTTGAGGAATACAGGCAGGCACTCGAGGCTGTTGACTGCCAAATAACCAATTATTATCTTAAAGAAGAAAAAAAATTTAAATTGGATGAAGATTTTTTAGATGTTCTTACACCAAGCTGTGATATTATTTTTATTTGCAATCCCAACAATCCAACGGGGCAAATGGTAGAGAAGGAACTGTTTGTCAAAATAATTGAGAAGTGCCAAAACTATGGGATTTTAGTTGTAGCAGATGAATGTTTTAATGACTTTATAAGTCAGGATGAAAGATATTCTTTAAAAGGAATTAAAAATATTTTTATATTGAAAGCCTTTACAAAAATGTATGCAATGGCAGGCATTCGTCTTGGATATGGTATATGCAGTGACATTGAGCTGTTGAAAAAAATGCACATGTGTATGCAACCGTGGAATGTATCTGTAGTGGCGCAGGCGGCTGGGGTAGTGGCCGCACAGGAACTGGATTTTGCGGAAAAAACACTGTGCATTATTGAGGTGGAAAAGGAATACTTATTGAGAGAAATATCACCTTTAGCACACAAAATATACGGCCACAGTGCTAATTACATATTTTTTAAAGAAAAAAAAGATTTTGCAGATAAAATGCTTTTATGTGGAATAATTATAAGAAATTGCAGTAATTACGAGGGACTTGAAGAGGGTTATTTCAGAATTGCAGTAAAAGGCCATGAGGACAACATGAAGCTTATTGAGGCATGGAAAAAATTGAAATGAGGAATATTATGGCAAAAGCAATTATGATACAGGGAACTATGAGCAACGCTGGCAAAAGCTTTCTTGTGGCAGGTCTTTTACGGGTGTTTAAACAGGATGGCTACAAGGTAGCCCCATTTAAAAGCCAAAATATGGCTTTAAATTCATTTATAACAAAAGAAGGGCTTGAAATGGGGCGTGCGCAAGTTATGCAGGCAGAAGCGGCAGGTATAGAGCCTCATGTAAATATGAATCCCATTTTGCTAAAGCCCACCACTGACATGGGTTCACAGGTTATTGTTAACGGGGAGATTAGGGGCACAATGTCTGCTGTGGATTATTTTAAACAGAAAAAGAGCTTTATACCTGACATAATGAAAGCATACCAAAGCCTTGAGAAGGAGTACGACATCATTGTAATTGAGGGTGCTGGAAGCCCTGCCGAAATAAACCTAAAAAGTGAAGATATAGTGAATATGGGCATGGCAAAAATGGCAGACGCACCTGTTTTGCTTGCAGGGGACATAGACAGAGGCGGTGTGTTTGCACAGCTTTACGGAACGGTTGAGCTACTTGAAGAGGAAGAGAAAGCTCGAATTATTGGTGTGATAATAAATAAATTTCGTGGAGATAAAGAAATTTTACTTCCAGGGCTTAAAATGCTTGAGGAAAAGATAAATAAACCAGTTGTTGGAGTTATTCCTTATATTAATATTGATATTGATGATGAGGACAGTTTAAGCCAAAGCATTGAAAAGACCCAAGTAACAGCGGCTATTGATATTGCTGTTATACGGTTACCGAAACTTAGCAATTTTACAGACTTTAATGCCCTTGAATATAGAAATGGTGTATCTGTTAGGTATGTTAAGAGTAGAAAAGAGTTAAAAAATCCTGACCTTATTATTATCCCTGGAACAAAAAACACCATGGCGGATTTAAAATGGCTTAGGGAAAGCGGGCTTGAGGCGGAAATATTAAGGCTTGAAGAAGATGGTACGCTTATATTTGGAATTTGTGGTGGATACCAGATGCTTGGGGAAGAATTACATGATCCATTAGGCGTTGAGGGTGGCGACAAAATGCGAGGCATGTGTTTGTTGCCAACCAAAACAGTGTTTGCAAAGGAAAAAACAAGAACCAGAGTGACAGGGGTTATTGGTGAACTTGATGGTGAATTTTCGGTACTAAGTGGGCTGACTTTTGAGGGTTACGAAATACATATGGGTGAAACTGAGGTTGTTGACTCTCGAATGTTTTCTTCAATTAAAGATGGAGAAAATGAAAAAAATGATGGTGCATGTTGTGGCAATGTTTGTGGTACATATGTGCATGGCATATTTGATTCAGGAAACTTTGCAGATGGAATTATAGGCATACTTTGCAAAAAAAAGGGCATTGATATTGGTGAGATTAACTGCTTTGATTTGGAAAAATACAAGGAAAGTCAGTATAATCTTCTGGCAGACACGGTACGAAATAACATGGATATGAAAAAAATATATCAAATATTGGGGATGGGAAAATGACAGGGTTAACACACTTGTACTGCGGTGACGGCAAAGGCAAAACTACAACTGCCATAGGTCTTGCTGTAAGGGCGGCTGGAAGTGGCATGAGGGTAGCGTTTGTTCAGTTTATGAAGGGCAGTGAAACAAGTGAAATAAATATGCTTAAACTTCTGCCTAACATTTGTGTATTTAGAAGCAACGTAGATTTTGGTTTTTTTTCTACAATGAAAGAGGATGAAAAAAAGCAGCTTACTAATATACACAACTCCCTTATGGAGGAGGCATTGGAATATTTAGGGTCAGAAGGAATGCTTGTTCTGGATGAAGTGACCCATGCCATTAATTTTAAACTAATAAACAGTGAGAAGCTTAGGGAGTTTATTGAGACAAAGCCACAGCGCATTGAACTTGTTATGACGGGCAGAAATCCACAGGAATTTCTTATTGAAGCGGCAGACTACGTATCGGAAATTAAAAAAATAAAGCATCCTTTTGACCGGGGAATTACTGCAAGAAAGGGAATTGAAGTATGAAAAAGCCTGAAATAGTTTTACCAAAAGATATTGAAAAACGAAGCTTTGAAATAATTGAAAGCGAACTTAAGGTTCCCATTGATGAGGAGAAAAAGCCCATAATTAAAAGAGTTATACATACTACAGCGGATTTTAGTTATGCGGAAACTATGGCGTTTTCTGACAAAGTGGTATATAAGGCTTTGTCGGCAATACGTGGCGGGGCTGATATAATTACCGATACAAACATGGGGCGTGCGGGCATAAACAAAATGGCGCTAAGTAAATTTGGCGGTGAGGTTTTTTGCTATATGGCGGATGAAGATGTTGCAAAGTCCGCAAAAGAAAATGGGACAACAAGGGCTGTTGCAAGTATGAACAAGGCAGCGAAAAGAGGACAGAACTGCATTTTTGCTATTGGCAATGCTCCAACGGCACTTTTACGCCTTTATGAGCTTATTAATGAAGGAAAACTTATGCCACAGTTGATTATAGGTGTACCTGTAGGTTTCGTGAATGTTGTTGAAAGCAAAGAGCTTATTATGAGCCTTGAAGTGCCTTACATAGTTGCCAGAGGACGAAAAGGTGGCAGTAATGTGGCGGCGGCCATAGCAAATGCTTTAATATACTTAGCAAACAACGAGGGTGAATAAATATACAAACGGTAGAATAAATATTAATTCATTTCTATTGTTATAATAAAAAGAATATAAAAATACAGCAATATACGTTGTTTTAAAATTGTAAGATATGCAAAAAATTAAAAAAAGATGACTTTAAAACCAAAGTGTTTCACCTGTGAAACAAATTTTACTTGAAAAAACATCGAAAATATAGTATAATTTAGCAGTTGTTTAATGTAATCGTCAGTGTAAGGTAAAATTTTATATTATAAAAGAGAAGAACACAGGAGGAATAATTATGAAGAAAAGAATGTTTGCGGTAATGGCAGGTCTTCTTGCACTTACAATGGCACTTTCAGCTTGCTCATCAAAGTCAGCAACAGGTGATTCATCATCAGCAGCTGAAACTAATATCAAGCTTGCTACAGGTGGCACATCAGGTACATACTATGCTTTCGGTGGTGTAATTGCTCAGGCTGTTACAGCTTCAACAGGAATTAAATTTGACGTTCAGTCAACAGGTGCTTCTAAAGCTAATATTGGTTTGATTGCTGACGGCGAGGTAGATATGGCAATTGTTCAGAACGACGTTATGGACTATGCTTACAACGGAACAGACCTTTTTGAGGGCGAAAAAACAGATAACTTTAATGCTATGGCGGCTATGTATGCAGAGGTTTGCCAGGTAGTTGCAAAACCATCAGCTGGAATTGAAACCATCGCTGACCTTAAAGGCAAAAGAGTATCTGTTGGTGATGCAGGAAGTGGCGTAGAATTTAATGCAAAGCAAATACTTGAAGCTTACGGAGTTACTTTTGAGGATATAGAGAAACAGAATCTTTCTTTTGGAGACTCTGCAAATGCTATGAAAGACAACAAAATTGACGCTTTCTTCTGTACAGCAGGTGCGCCTACAACTGCTATTATGGAGCTTTCAAGCACGAACGAAGTTAAAATTCTTAATGTAGATGGTGCAGAGGCTGAAGCACTCGTTGCAAAATATCCTTTCTATACAGCCTACACAATACCTAAAGAAACTTATAGCGGTATGACAGAAGATGCTACAACAGTTTCAGTTAAGGCTACATTTATTGTAAGCCCTGAACTTTCTGAAGATACAGTTTATAACATGACAAAAGCTATTTTTGAGGGGAAAGAAGATATAACAGCTGGACACGCAAAGGGTGCTGAGATTGACCCTACATATGCGGTAGAAGGTGTATCTGTTCCTTTCCATCCGGGTGCAGAAAAATACTTTAAGGAAATTGGTGTACTTAAATAATACATTTTTGCAAACCTAAACTTAAAGCGGCAGGGATAGCCGCAATGGTGATTTTCACCGTTGCGGCTCTACTTGTTTTTTTGCTGCTTAATACCGGAGAAGCAGTATTGCAGTTAAGGGATGGCGAAAGTGGAAAAATATATGCAAAATATGAGGCGTATGAGGGCATGACCTTTTCAGTCTCTTTTATTCATTCCGTAAACAAAAGTTGTGTTAAAGAAACATACGAAATTAAAGAAGGTTCAATATATCTTGAAAGCTGTTTATACAGTGATTTTGGTGCTGGAGTGGCAACCGAGGTGGAGGAGGGGCAAACTTTAACCTATACCGAGGATGGCGAAATGCTTTTATCTGGATTCAACCGCAGAATTGACGGATTATCTTATATTGTTGGTACTGTTTCGGATCATATACTTGAAGTTGAGGGCGAAGAAATAAGCTTAAGGGATTTGTGTGGGCGCAACAGCACGGTACGGTTTGAGGTTGTAAAATAAGGAAAATAGGAGGTAAAGCAATGTCGGAGTTCTTAGACAAGGAAAGAAAAAAAGTAGTAAAAGAAAGACAGCATGAGCTTGAAAAAAAGACTGATATTACAGAACATATTGTTCACGAGGACGAAGAGAGAATGAAACAGGTTCTTAAAGAGTTTGACCGTGAAAGCAACACAAGACATTTTGAGGGGATTCCAAATACCATTGTTAAATATATGCTTGTTGCATTTTCAACTTATGCGCTATGGATGAATATTTTCAGCTCGTTACCAGAGCAGATACGCCGTGCGTCTTTTGTTGGGGTGGTTATATTTATGGCATACCTTCTTTACCCTGCAAGAAAGAATGGGGCTAAAAAAATTAACTATGTGCCATGGTACGACGTTTTGCTGGGTACTGTTGGCGGAGGGTGTTTCTTCTATTATATAGTCAATTTTCAGGCTATTGTATCAAGAGCAGGCAGAAGCACACAGCTTGATATTATAATTGGTATTATTGGCATACTTATACTTATGGAAATTTGCCGAAGAGTTGTCGGTATGCCTATACTTGTGGTTGTTACTTGCTTTGTTATTTATGCATTTTTTGCAGGATTCTCCCTCAAGCGCATCGTATCTCACCTTTTTTACACTACAGAGGGTGTTATAGGTACACCACTTGGCGTTTGTTCCACATTTATTGTTTTGTTTATTTTATTTGGGGCATTCTTAGATAAAACTGGCGTTGGACGTTTCTTTATTGAAATTGCAAACTCTATTGCAGGTGCAGCAACTGGTGGTCCTGCAAAGGTTGCGGTTATTGCAAGTGCGCTTCAGGGTATGATCAGTGGAAGTTCTGTTGCAAATACAGTTGGCAGTGGTAGTTTTACAATACCAATGATGAAAAAAACAGGTTATCCGCCTGAGTTTGCCGCTGCAGTTGAAGCTGCTGCATCAACAGGTGGACAGATTATGCCTCCTATTATGGGTGCGGCAGCTTTCCTTATGGCTGAGATGACAGGCGTTCCTTATTCTAACATTGTTATTGCAGCTATTTTACCAGCAGCATTATATTTTACAGGCATTTTTCTTATGGTACATTTTGAGGCTAAAAAGCTTGGTTTAGTTGGCCTTAATAAAGATGAAATACCAGGATTCTTTTCCCTTATGTTAACACGAGGATACCTGCTTTTGCCATTGGTTGTACTTGTTTATTGCATGATGAACGGGTTTACATCGTCAATGAGTGCGGTATACGCCATTATTACAGCTATTATAGTAAGCATGTTTAGAAAAGATACAAGAATGACTTTTTCGTCGTTTTTTGAAGCACTTGAAAACGGTGCAAGAAACACACTTGGAGTTGCAGTTGCATGTTCTATTGCGGGAATAATTGTTGGGGTTGTTACCCTTACTGGCTTGGGACTTAAGTTGGCCACAGGGCTTCTAACATTATCCGGTGGAATTCCAATTATTGCACTTTTCTTTACAATGATTGCATGTATTATACTTGGAATGGGTGTACCTACAACAGCTAATTATGTTATTATGGCTACAATTACTGCACCGATTGTTATTAAGCTTGGCGTACCAATGCTGGCGGCACATATGTTTGTTTTTTATTTTGGTATTGTTGCTGATATTACACCGCCTGTTGCATTGGCCGCATATGCAGGTTCGGCAATTGCCCATAGCGACCCATTTAAAACGGGGCTTACGGCAACAAGAATTGCTATTACAGCATTTATTATTCCGTATATTTTTGCATTTAACCCAGATTTATTATTGATTGGTGGCTCTATTTCACAGGCTATACTTATACTAATAACTGCGTTTATTGGTATGGTTGGTATATCAGCTGGTATGGAAGGATATATGCATACACATCTTAAGGCTTACGAGAGAATTATAAGTATTTTGGGTGGTATAATGCTGATTGTACCAGGGGTTTCTACAGACTTTATTGGCATTTTGTTAGTGGCTGTGATAGTTGCCACGCAGATAATTAAAAAGAGAAAAATTGCTAATTAAAGAGATGTTGGCAGTAAAATATTTGGGCTGGATTGATTTTTTTCAATCCAGCCCTTTAATATAGGATTATTACGATGAAAGTTATTGATTTAATTTAAACATCAGCAATCTTAGTGCGGTATGGAATGGAACATTCCATAGATTTTAGCCTTGAAATTACAGAGTTATCATTCCAGAAATGCATAGGATAGGCTAAGTCGGTATTTGTGTTACGCATAAAATAATCGAACCCCAGATGGAAATCATCACACTGACGAGGGTCTAATACCAGAAATGCAACGTCAAAATGGCGGCCTTTAATTTTTGACATTTCTAGCTTAAACAGATAGTCAATATTTTTATTAAAATTATCATCTTCGCCAGACCAAAGCCAAAGGTGTAAATCTCCAGCATGATAAATAGTTTTACCATCTATGGATACAATAAAAGCAACACCCTCGTCAGTTGATGTAAGGGTTTCTACTTGCATCTCATTCATTGTATAGTTGCTATTAGCAGGAATGAAGATTATCCGGCTATAGCTAGCTTTACTAACGCCATGAGAAAGGAAAAACTTCTCATTATATCTTTTCTTAATATCCTTGGAAAAAATATAATGAACATTTGGGTATTTATCCATAAGAGCAAATACGGAAAAGCTGAAATGGTCATTGTGGTTATGGCTTGAAAAAACATAAATATCCTTTTGAGGATTAAAATCAGGCAAAGTTCCTTGGTAGTAATCAAAAAGAAGAATGGATTTCTCAAGTTCTACTGAAAAACAACTGTGGTGAATGTATGAAATATTCATTTTAACCTCCTTTTAATATTGGTATTAGTGATATTATAGCATGGGTTTAGATAATTGATTACATTAACTTCAATTTTGTTGAAAGTCACTAAAATATTGTTATTTTGCAATTAAAATGGTATAATATATACAAAATAGGAGGTGCTGCAAATGAAAATCATGTTTCTAGGTGCTAACCACGAGGTTACAGGAAGTTGCCACCACATTGAGGTAGGCGGAAAAAATATTTTATTGGATTACGGTATGGAGCAAGGAAGGGATACATACGAAAACCAGAAGCTTTCTATAAGCGAGGTAAATATTGATTATGTTTTTCTTTCACATTCCCACATTGACCATTCAGGGCTTATTCCTCTTTTATACAAAAACGGATTTAAAGGGGAAATTTATACCACAGAGGCAACATATGACCTTTGCAAAATAATGCTGCGGGATAGTGCCCACATACAGGAGTTTGAGGCTCAATGGCGCAATCGTAAGGCCAAGAGAGCTGGACGTGAATTATACGAACCTCTTTATTCTATGGATGATGCCGAAGGTGTATTGGAACATTTTCATGAATGTGCATATGACGAAATTATTGATGTTTGTGACGAAATAAAGGTGCGCTTTGTGGATGTAGGTCATCTTCTTGGTTCTGCAAGTATTGAGTTATGGCTTACGGAGAATGGCATAACGAAAAAGGTAGTATATTCTGGTGACATAGGGAATATTAATCAACCTATTATTGATGACCCTCAGTATGTAGAGGAGGGGGATTTTGTTATTATGGAATCCACCTATGGAAATCGTTTCCATGGGGATGTGCCAGACTATATTGGAGAGTTGACTAGAATTATTCAGGCTACCTTTGACAAGGGAGGAAATGTTGTTATACCAGCATTTGCGGTAGGAAGAACACAAGAAATGCTTTACTTCATACGTAAAATTAAAGAGGATAGACTTATTAAGGGACATGACGATTTCAAGGTATATGTGGATAGCCCTCTTGCCATTGAGGCGATAAGAGTATTTAATGAAAATATTGACAATTGTTTTGACGAAGAGGCAATGGAACTGGTGCGAAAGGGTGTTGACCCAATTAGTTTTAAAGGACTTAAGGTTGCAGTTGCCGCAGAGGAATCACAGGCAATAAATTTTGATAAAGACCCGAAGGTTATACTTTCTGCATCGGGTATGTGTGAGGCAGGGCGGATACGTCATCACTTAAAGCACAATCTATGGCGTCCTGAAAGTACTATACTTTTTGTTGGATACCAAGCAGTTGGCAGCCTTGGCAGGATATTGGTAGACGGTGAAAAACAGGTTAAGCTGTTTAATGAGACAATTGACGTTAGGGCGAACATTGAAAAATTAGATGGAATTAGCGGACATGCCGACAAAAAGGGGCTTTTAAAATGGATTAACAGCTTTAAAAACAAGCCTGAAAAGGTATTTGTTGTGCATGGAGATGATTTAGTTAGTGAGGAATTCGCTGAGTGCTTAAGAAATGAATATGAGTATGATGCATATTGCCCGTACAGTGGTGCGATATACGATTTAGTGGCAAATGCTGTGATTGAAGACGGTGCAAAAATACCAGTTGAACACAAGGAGAAAAGGCAGGCTAATGGCAGAAATGCTGATGCAGTTAAAAACCTTGAAAGTGCGGCGGGCAGGCTGAATAGGCTTGTTGCAGACAGTAAGGGGAAACACAATGCCGAGATTGAGAAGTTGGTAATAGCAATCAACAGATTATGTGACAAGTTTAGGTAGAGAAACGCTGATTGTATATTAAAAAACTGCGCCTTATGAGGAATAATATTTTATTCTACATGAAGACGCAGTTTTTGGATTGAAGAAAATGTAATTATGAAGTTGTGCAGAAAATACTTTTGAAGACTTAACTTTTTTTCATCAGCATTTCGGCTGTGGTTTTAAGGTCATTAAATGTAGAAATAGATTTTGCCTTATCTTCTATTCCTGTACGGACCTGCGGTGGGAGAGAATTAAAGTATTTTCTGGCAGTTGGATCTTCATCAACTAAGTTATACACGCTTGGAAACTTTTTTTCCATATTATCACCTCAATATAATTGTTTACCCATGAAGCAAAAATTATTCTTACAATTATGATAACGTATCTGCAAAATTAAGATTTTATGGTAAAATATAGGTAAGGGGTGATTTCATGAGTATAGAAAAGTTGAAAGAATGGATTACGACAAGTGATAACATAGTATTTTTTGGTGGTGCTGGAGTGTCTACAGAAAGTGGAATACCTGATTTCAGAGGAGAAGAGGGTATATTTAAAACCGAAAGCGAATATGGCGTTAGGCCTGAAACAATACTTAGCCACAGCTTTTTTGTTAGAAATAAAGAGATATTTTTTGAATATTATAAGAAACATTTATTGTATTCGGATGCAAAACCAAATGCTGCACACTATGCTTTGGCTGAGCTGGAAAGGCAAGGAAAACTAAAAGCGGTTATAACACAAAATATAGATGACCTGCATCAAAAGGCGGGAAGCAAAATTGTTTTGGAGTTACATGGTACACTTTATAGGAATTATTGCACAAAGTGTGGGGCGATTTACGACCTTAAATATGTACAAAATAGTAAAGGTATAACAAAATGCGAAAAATGTTCTGGCATTGTTAGACCTGATGTGGTATTATATGAGGAAAGTCTTGACGAGGAAGTAATGAATAAAGCTGTAGAATATATTTCTAAAGCTGATGTGCTTATCGTTGGTGGGACAAGCTTAAATGTTTACCCCGCTGCAGGACTTATAAATTATTATAGAGGCAAAAAACTTGTTTTGATTAACAAATCCACTACGAGTTTTGACAACAGAGCCGACCTTTGTTTATATATGAATATAGGCGATGTTTTTAAAGAAATAATTTGATGAAAATTTTTTGGAATATTTTTATAAAAAGTGTTGACAAATGACTTTCTGGTTGCTATAATAAATCTCGCACTGTTGAACTTTGAAAAATGAATAACGTTTTAAACTAAACCCATAGTTAATTTCTGCGACCAAGCGTCGCAAAAAGTAATAAATGGAAACAAAAAGTAACAAAAATGTCGGTGGGAACCGACGAGCTAGTGCAAACTGGCAAGGACAAAAACTTTA
>JBFWMT010000029.1:0-29360 GCA_050251415.1 Anaerotignaceae bacterium
CCCTAAGTTCTTCGCCGCTTTTAAGCTGATAAATAGCATAGGCGTTTTCGGGATTCTGCAAAAATTGCTTCTCCTTTAAATACGCTTTTGTTTGGTTATTTTCTTCCATAATGGAGGTGCTCCTTTCAAAATTTACATTTAGATATTTATTTCTTTTTTTCGACATGATAAAATTGGATATATACAAACGCCAAATTAAAATTAGACATTTGTATAAATAAAGCGCTTTTACGCTTTAAACTGGAGGGTTATATGGGAAAATGGGCGAAACCTAATGGTTTTTCTGTTGTATTTAGATTAACAACTTCAAAATATGCGGATGATTTTATAAATAAAGGGTCAATAAAACTTAATACGCCTCAATCTTGGATTGATTATTCCAAAAAGTTTGGAGACGGACGAGGAGATAGTTGTGAGGGTACATTAGCTTTTTGTCATATGTTTGATATAGAACACAAAAACGAATTAACTCAAAAATATGGGTCTAACTGCATTTTAAATCCTACCAGCAGATCATTACTCAATGAAACAAAAGGACAACGACTTTTTTTTAAAGACAAGCGTAGTTTACAACTGCCTTGCTTTTGTATGTACATAATGAAAAATAACTTGTTCCCTTGCCCTGATAGTGCAGGAAAACACAGAATAACTGCGGATATACCAGCTTCATATTTCAGAGATTTTTCAGACAATTCTTTACCTAAAGATATAAAAACTCTGCCATTGGAAGATCAACCTGCATTGATAATCATTTCTAACTTCGTTGAATTTGAAAATAGATTATACAAGGCATTAAGACAGATCGGCCTTGAGGATGCTGAAGTCTTGATTGGCAATGTATCATATTTTGACTTTGAAAAATACGGTTCTGATGGTTGGATGGACTTCCAAAAAAAATACCCAAACGAATTGCTTATTAAAAATATAAGATTTTGGGAACAAAGTGAAGCACGTGTAATTATTAAAACAACAAAAAATGAAATTATCAAACGCCTGCATTGTTCCCCCATTGAGTTAGGATGCATGAAAGACATAGCTCAAGTTCATAAAGGCTATTTATACGAAGGTCTAAGTGTTAAAATGACTGTGGAAATATATCAAGAATAAAGTTTTTCATACACTTAAATTTTTCTTTTTATGAACTCCATCGTGAAATTCACATATTTGCTACCTGTGTCATTAAGAATGATAATAGCATCATAAATTTTGCCTGTCTTTTCAGAATAACAGCCTGTGAGTTTTACTCTGCCGTTTTTAAGCAGCTCTGTGGCAATCGCCTTTGTCAACGTCTTTTTCTTTGCGGTAAAAAATTTGTTCTCTTTCCAAAGGGCAAAACCGCAAGCCTTGTTATTACAAGTAAAACCTTTTTTATTTTCTATCACATGACCGCCGCATCGAGGGCATTTACCAATTACTTCACGATCAGAGGGGAAGAGAATGTCAGCACCCTCTATTACTTCATAGGTTTTTGTAAGGTTCTCGGTCATTTCACTAATGCCTTGCATAAACTCATCTGGAGAAAGCTCCCCACTCTCAACGTGTTTCAAGCGCTCCTCCCATCTGGCGATAAGCTGTGGAGATTGCATCGCCTCCGGCAAAACTGTGATAAGAGATACACCCTTTTGGGTAGGAATAAGATATTTTCTCTTTTTATCGCCTTTACATTCTGCAAGCTCAGTCTTGATGAGCTTTTCCAAAATGCCAGCACGGGTGGCGGGAGTGCCTAATCCTTTGCGTTCTGCATCTTCGGGCATATCCTCAGCCCCTGCCGTTTCCATTGCTGAAAGTAACGTGTCCTCGGTAAAGTGCTTGGGCGGAGTGGTCTTGCCCTCTTTTAGAACGGCCTTTGCAGAAAACACGTCGCCCTGGTCAATACTCGGCAATGCTTTGTTCTTATCTTCCTGTGGGTTTTCTTTACGGGAAGATAAGTACAGCTTTTCGGCAGCTTTGAAACCGTCCTCTAACACCGTCCTGCCTTTTGCGGTAAAAACAGCTCCATTGCAGTGTGCAGTAATGGTGTTTTCAGCATATCGGTTACTGTCACCTATGGCACAAATAAGCCTAAGAGCAATGAGCTGGAGAACTTCTCGTTCCCCAAAGGGCAGGGCTGAAATATCACAAGTTTGTACGTTCATGGTTAGGATAATGGCGTGATGGTCGGATACTTTGCTGTTATCCGTTACCTGCGCCGTGTGAACAGACAGGGGAAAGCTATCTCCCCATGAGAAAATCCCTGCGGCGGCTTTTGCCACATCAGGGATGCTACCTTGCATATCTTTGGTTAAATATCTACTGTCTGTTCGAGGATAGGTAATAAGCTTTTTTTCATACAGACTTTGGGCGTAATCAAGGGTCTGCTGTGCTGTAAAACCAAGCTGCCTGTTTGCCTCTCGTTGCAGAGTAGTAAGGTCATAGAGTTTGGGCGGTTTTTCGGCCTTTTCCTTGCTGTCCACCTTTTCAATGGTAATGCTTTGTCCATCACAGGCTTTACACAAGGTTTCCGCTTCGTTTTTGTTTTTCAGCTTTTCGCCGGAAAGGGTCAATATTCCGCAGTCAAGCTGAACGGTATAAAACGGCTCCGGCTGAAATGCTGAAATATTGGCTTCACGTTGCACAAGCATAGCAAGGGTCGGTGACATCACTCTGCCCACATTGAGGGTCTGCCCATATAGAACGGAAAACAAACGAGTGGCATTGATACCCACAATCCAGTCCGCCTGTGATCTGCACAGTGCCGATTGATAGAGCAGCTCATAATCGCTTCCGCTTTTGAGCTTTTGAAAGCCCTCGGCAATGGCACTTTCCTCCATGGAAGAAATCCAAAGACGTTTAATGGTCTTTTTGCACTTGGAATGTTCATAAACAAGGCGAAATATCAGCTCACCTTCACGCCCTGCATCCGTAGCGCATACAACGGTATCCACATCACTGCGGTGCATAAGGTCACGGAGAATTTTGAGCTGTTTTTCCTTACCCTTGGAAACGGCATACTGCCAACGGTTAGGAAGGATAGGCAGGTCATTGTAGCTCCATTTTGCATATTTTTCATCGTACACATCGGCTGTGGCAAGCTCTATTAAATGCCCCACACACCACGATACGAGGTAGCCGCCGCCCTCCATATATCCGTCTCTTTTGCTGGTTGCACCGATAACGGCGGCGATATTCATCGCAACTGACGGTTTTTCTGTAATCACTAAATTCATTTTTCCACACACCTCTCCTTTGGGATAATGATAAGTCCACGGTATTTTTTATCTTTGTCGTCCGACTTTTGCTTTTGAATTTTGGGTGCAGAAGTCTGTCTTTCTTGCCTATACTTCGGTTTTTGCATCATCATTTTTTCATAAATGCTATCGGTAAAATAAGTCACTCTGCATCAGCCTCCTGTTCGTTGATTGATACTTCTTCCTCTGTTTCATATTCTTCATCGTTGTCCTCGTCCTCATCATCGTCAAAATCGTATTCATCGAGGTCGGAATGCCCTTTTACCTGTGCCTCGTTTTTCATAAATCTAAAGTAGTAAAAAGCTCCACCGCCCAACGCACCGACAATCAACAAGAGAACCAGAATACCTCCTGTGTTTTTCTGTTCAGGCTGTGGCTCAGGTTCGGAGATTGGTTCTGGAGTAGGCTCAGTGGTAGGCTCTACTTCTTCCTTCTGAGGTGTTTCTTCCTCAATAAGTGCAAGTAAATCCGCTTCATCCACAAGATTTAGGAAATACACATTTTCTTTATCACCTGCACGGTCAATGACCAGATAAAAGTAGTTGCCGTTTTTAGATACAAGGGTGACAAACTGCTTATCCTCTGCCTGCTCACCCTTTACATCATCCACAAGGGTCAAATTGCCATCTGGAGTAAGGTCAACGGGATCGGACTTGGGCGTTTCGGTTGCTGTTGTAGTGGGTTCCGTATAGTTTTCACCGCCGCCGGCAAACGCTGTGGTAGAAAAAGCGGTAAAACAAATCATTACGGCAATCATGGTTATAAAGATGCGAATTTTACTTTTCTTCATGTTCGATTTCCTCCTGTTTTGACATTAAAAATGGTGCTTCGTCTTTTTCACGAAACGCCTCTAAAAATGTGGCCAGTTGACTTGTATTCATCTTGGTACTACGAATCAACTCTACAATTTCCGTATTCTCAAGTTCAGTTTTTTGTCGCTCCAGCTCACGCAGGCGCATTTGATACTCCGATACTTTTCCTTTGGTTTTTTCAATTTCCAAAAGGAGCTTGTTCATTTTACTGCTCATGTAAAAATACCTCCTGTTCGTTAATTCATAAGACCATAACCGTAAATAACGTCGCTGTTAAGCGCATAATCACGGATACGGCAAGCATCACCGCTGTTTCCCTCAACGGTGTAAACCCGTGTGCCGTCTGTTCCTATGACGATGCCTACATGGTCGGCACTGCCGTCACCCTCCCAATCAAAGAAAATGACATCACCGGGGGCTAAATCCATGTAGTTACCTTTTGCCCATTGACCATGAGATTGAAACCACGGAACGCCCTGTGAAGCACATCCGGCAAACTTTGGCTCACTGTAGCCGGCTTGATTTAAGCACCACGATACAAAGCAGGCACACCATTCTACTCGACTGTTAAAGCCATACCATGACCAATAAGGCTGTCCGCCCACATTACCCACCTGTGTTTTTGCAAGGACTACCAACGCCTCGTTGCCGGGGCGTGTGCCATTTTCAAAATGTACGCCGCTTAAATTCGTAGATGGGTTTACATTACCGGAACCGCCGCCAAAGATAAGGGGCTTGTTGCCGCTGGTTTCAAGGTACACCCGAAACATTTCAAGTCGCTCGGCTGTAAGCAGATTTTCTGCAACGAATTTTACCGATTTGCTTTGCAGCTTCACATTCAAAATATAGTAGTTGTAAGGTACTTTCACGGTGTAGGTGTCTGTATGGGTTTTTCCATTGGAATCCGTCCATGTACTTGTACGGGTTTCCGTGCGGTAACGAACCTCCACCACCTTTGTGGTAGTCAGCTTATACTGCCTGTCAAAGACACGCTGCAACTCACCCTGCACTTCACTGCGCTGATAGGTTTGCAGCAAGGCGGTAAGATAGGCAGCGAGCTCATGGGGGTTATGCCCGATTTCCGCAAGGTTATAGCGGTATTCATCATAGCCGGGGTATTCACGCTCAATGTTTTTAATCCGCTCAGATAAGGCGGCTTCTAAGGCGGTATAATCGCCCTCAACAGCAATCAAATCCGTATCCTCTGAGGTGTATGAAGTAGCCACTATGCTGTGCAGACCCCCCTCAAACATCACGGAACAGGAGGATACTGCCGCCATTATCATAAACAGCAGTACGGCAAGCATAAAAATAATCAAAAGCACTTTACTGTGACGAATCACAAATTGCCCCGTTTTTTCTGCAAGTTCTGCCATTTTTGCAATTGCATTTTTGGTATTCTCGGCAGTTTTTTGTACGCTATTGATGTTTTTGCCGGAACGGGCGGCGGCATACTGCTTTTTAATTAGCTGTTTTTGCTGCCATCGGGAAAGAGGGTTTGAGGAAAGCTGTGGATTCTCCCGCAAGCTCCTTTGATAAAGGTAATTGACCTCGGTTTTGATGGTGTTTTTTTCTGCCTTGACAAGCTGACGGTAAGGCTTTAATTTGTGGCTGTGATAGGCGCTTTCCATACGCCTTATCCCAAACTCAGCACCCTGCTCTGTTTTGTGCGCCGCCTCCACTCCAACATTATCACTCTCACCTTCTCGAATTTCCTTGTGGATCTGTGACAAAAGTTCCCGCCCCGGCAGCGTTTTCAAATTATGGGATAGCTTGCCGGAGGGTTTCGGTTTATCCATTTCTTCAAAAAACAAACGCACCTTTGCTCTGCCTGTTTCGGCATCAATGGTACGTTCTTTCGCAAGTCTTTTCTGTTTTGGGATTTTCGCCTGTGCCGTTTCCAATTTATCAGCCGCTTTTTCTGCTTTTTTTAAGTGCTTTTCCAGTGCTGGGTCGGCACGTTCCTCATCAGAAAATTGGAGGCGGGATACCTTACCCCAAGGGCGAAAAGGCTTTTTTTCTTTGCCGCTCATGGAACACCTCCTATGCCTCTGCCGTTTCATTCGGCTTGGTGGTCATAATGCAATAAAGCTCTGTGTCCTTCGGAAATTTGTCGGCAAAGGGCAGGATAACATTTCCGTAAAACAAAAGCCCCTCGCCCTCGCCCGAATGGGTCACATAAGAGAGCTGATGGGGAGAAATGTTGAGCTGTTTCGCAAGAATTTGCCTGTCGCCAGATGCTTGGTTAAGCATATAGATGAAGTCGGAGTTTTCAAAGATATTTTCCACCTCACGGGAGGATAACAGGTCTTTGACATTTTGTGTAATACCTGTGGGAATACCTCCCCACTTTCTAAAACGCTTCCAAATCTCCACAGAATAGGCGGCGGTCTGTTCCTCTTTTAAAAGCAAATGGAACTCATCCATATAATAACGTGTAGCTCGTTTCTCAGAACGATTTACCGTTACCCTGTTCCAAACTTGATCTTGCACCACAAGCATACCTAGTTTTTTGAGCTGTTTGCCCAACTCCTTAATATCAAAACAAACAAGACGGTTTGTAATGTCCACATTGGTACGGTGGTTAAACACATTGAGAGAGCCTGTTACATAGATTTCAAGTGCCGCTCTGATGTGCTGCGCCTCTTTTTCCTCCTGCTTTTCAAGTGCGGCGTAAAGGTCGCCCAAAATTGGCATATTTTCAGGTACAGGGTCAGCAAGATAATCTTGATAGATAAGGCGTACGCAACGGTCGATAATACTTTTCTCCACAGGCTGCAAGCCGTCCTTTCCGCCTACAATCAATTCACAAAGGGAGAGGATAAAGTCACTTTTCAGTGACAAAGGGCTTTCATCCTCGGAATAATTAAGATTAATATCCATCGGATTTACATAGTCATGGCTTGTTGGTGAGATTTTTACCACCTGCCCGTTTAAGCGTTGGACAAGGGAAAAATACTCACTTTCTGGGTCGCAGATAATGATGTCATCGGTAGTAATAAGAAAAATGTTTGTAATCTCACGCTTTGCGGAAAAGCTCTTGCCGCTGCCCAGTGTACCCAATATCAGCCCATTCGGATTTTTAAGTCTTTTACGGTCAACCATGATGAGGTTATTGGAAAGAGCGTTCAACCCATAATATAGAGCTTCGCCACCGGACTGAAACAGCTCCTGCGTGGTAAAGGGAACGAAAATCGCCGTTGCGGAGGTAGTCAGACCTCGCTTTATCTCAATTTGATTCAGCCCCAATGGGAGTGATGACATAAGCCCTTGTTCTTGCTGAAAGTCCAAACGCACCAAAGCGCAGTTGTGCTTTTGGGCAATTCCCGATGCTTGAAATACCGTATTTTCAAGCTGTTGCTTTGTATCTGCCGTATTCATTACCAAAAAAGTAAGCAAGAACATTCTTTCATTCCGGCTCTGTAAATCCTGCAACAGTTTTTTTGCCTCGCCTCCATAGGTGGCAAGATCGGAGGGGATAATATCCATATCGTAGCCGCTTCGCACTGCTTTTTTCTGTTCCTCAATTTTCATTTTATCGAGGTCGGTTATTTTTCTCTTGATGGTCTTAATCGCCTTGGTTTGGTCAACAGACTGAATGTGCATGGTGACAAGAAGATTGCTTTCCATATCGAGAAAATCCGCAAGCATACGGTCGTTGATCTCGGGAGCGAGTATCTGTAAAAAGGATACCGCCCCGAACTTTTTTCCTGTTCTGAAAACTCTGCCCTCACGAAACTCAAAGGAAGACGGTGCGATAAAATCCTTGGTGGAAAGCCCTGACGGGACAAGCCATTTCCAGTCGAAACGGAACGGCTCGTTTCCTTCCATGCGAAGCATATTGTGGCAAAGCCGTAAGCGCTCCTTTCCATCGACCGCCTCCACGCTCACGCCCAAACGCTTAAAGCTGTTCCAGAGGTCGTTTTCAATGCGTTCCAATCGTGGTTTTGCGATTTTAATATTGTCTGCCTCAATACCAAAGGTAAGGTATTTTGTTTTCACAAGCCCGTTGTTTCCCTTTGCAAGCTGATCATGAAGCATTTCCGTATATTCGGTACGGATACTGTCAAAATCGTCCTCTTGTGGATTGATGTAGACACTGCTTTCATAATCCTTTTCATTGGCGGTCATATTGAGGAAAGAGAGCTGAAACCTAACGGAACTGTCAAAGTAGTTGAGAAAATCACACCAGCTTTCAAAGATGGCGTTCTTATCCTCGTTTTGGGCAAGCTGATAATTGATGTCGTGAAAGCGCAAAGTCTTAGTATAAAAGGTATCGGTCACACGGCAAATACCATCCACATACATACGCTGATATGGGATACTGTCCTGTGCGGACTTTTCTTTTTTATCCTTATGCTTTGCTCGTTCTATGGCGGCGGCGATTTCCTTTTTCTCGGCTCTGGTGAGCTTTTGACTGCTCGGTTTTTGATTTTTGGACAATGTTTTTTACCTCCTTGTCTAATTGGTACTGTCGTTCTACCGCAGCATAAAAATTATCTGTTTTGTAGGGTCTGTTTTTGGGATTAATGAACCTCACCTCAATGTAATGCTTTAAGATAACCTCAAGGGGCTGCCCATGCTTTTCATACATAGCGAACATAAAAAACGGCAGCATGACAAAAATCATCACAAGAGAGGCGACACTCGTTCCTGTTTGGTCTTTTAGAAGAAAAAACAGGGGCAATCCAACGACAAGAGCGGCAGAAAAACATACAATCTGCCGTTTTGTTAGGTTAAACATAACCTTTGTTTTGACTGTACTTAAATCCTTTGGTACGGGAACATACGCCATTATCTCTCCCTCCTATCTTTCACAGGTGCTTTGATGGTTTTGCTATCTTTCCGCACAGCTTCAAGTTGTTTCTGAACAGATGGTTTCAACTGGGCAAAGGTTCTGCGTGTCTGATTGATGAAACCATCCAAAACAGCAGGATGGCTGTCTACCACAAAATCATTCCTGCGATCACGGTCAAACGCCATATCTTCGGGAATATTAAAGGTCTTTGCCCAAGCCTTATTGTCATGGGAAAAACGCCCGTCATAATCTTTGCGCTGCACGGTATTAGCAAGTACAAGGTTTACTCTGTCATAGCCAAAATCGGCAATAACCTGTTCGCCACTGTTTTTCCCAAGCCGCAGACCGTCAAAGCTTTCTCGTATTGCTTGCTCAATGGCATTTTTACAAGCAATATTTTGCTTATGAGAAAGTTTATACTGCTCCACCTCCTGTAGACTGCTTTGTTTTGCGTACTCCAGTGAATACGGGTAAATTGCTTTTTCATCCATATAAAATGCTCCTTTCTGCCCCTTAGTGGGCATTAAAAATACTCTTTGCCAGCGAGCCTGTCTTGAACAGGGTAAAGCAAAGCAAAACCGTATATCCCATGCAAGTCCATATCGCTGTGATAATGTCGCCATCAGTGGCAATGGACTGTACCAAAACAGAATAAATGCCCACACACACCATAATGAGAAAGGCTTGAAATCCCAGGGCAAAGATGGCTTTTAGATAGTTTTGCCCCATGCTCCCCAACTCTCGGTTGACCATTGTGGCAAGAGGAATCGGTGCAATGGAAGTAACCATATATATCTCAATCATTCGCCCATAGATGACAATAAAAATGCAGATGGTTAGGGCATGCATAGTAAAGCCCACAAACATACTTTGCAGCCACAAGCCCAATAGAGGGCCAAGCTCCATTTCTTGCAGTCGGGTTTCCATATCTGCGATGACCGAGGTAACGTCGATGTTGGTATCTGTGATGATTACCCCCGCCGCACTGGATACAACATGCTGTGAAACATCAAAAACCGCCATGACGATATTAAAGGTGTTAGTAATAATCATCACGGCAACAAAGGTTTTGAATATCCACTTAAAGAACATAAAAGTTTCGATTTCGTGCAGGTTATTTTTATCCATGATCATTTGTATCAGCTCGTAGCACATCACAAAGGTCAAGATAATCCCGGCAATGGGAACGATAACTGTTTCGGAGAGGCTTTGTATCATGGAGAAAACGCCGCCGTTCCAAGCCGACGGCGTTTTTCCCACTTCACCTGCGATTTCGCCAACTCGTTGGTTGACGGCATCGAACATCCCCGACAGGTTTTCCGTTATCCCATCGATTAGTAGCTCTTTGAGCCACTCCGTAATGCTGTCGATGATGCTTTGCATAAGACTTTACCGTTTAACCGAATAATCCGGAAAGTAAAGGGACAAGTGTCATGCCAATCAGTGCTACGCCACCGCCTGCCATAAGCTGCTTCATGCCTTGTGATTTTGCACCGGGATTGTCATTGCCGTAACCTTCCAAAAGGTTGATAACGCCCCAAATGCCAAGACCTGCTCCAAGGGCGATAACAAGTGTCTGCAATACATCTACTGCCGAATTAAAAAATGCCATAATATTTTCCTCCTAAAATTTGTTTTGTTGTTTGTATTTGCGCAAAAAATAACCGCTACTCAGCGGTTTCGGGTTCGGCCGTAAGGTCAATTTCGTAAACGTCATAGACCTCATCAGGCTTTGGTTTTAGTTTTGTGGACAGATATTTTTCAATATTGAAGGTGTTTCTTTTATCAAAGTCGGATAGATACTTATAGTTCGGGTGCTTTGTAATATCGTATTTATCCGAGAGAAACGGGCGAACACCTCTTAGCTGTAAAATGCACTTACCGCCGTCCATCACAGCAAGCTCATCCATACTCATAAGCTCCTTTCCCAGCTTTTGATAATTTAGCCCGTAGCTTCTTTGTGTACCTCGTGTATCGGAAGTATTAAACATATCGATGGTTTCTTTCCCAAGAGTTTCCGACAAGTCTTTCAGGGTGGTTTTTTCCTTGCCGCCTAAAAAAATCATGCTGTCACAGTTGCCGATAATGGTATCAGCATTGTCCTTGTATAAAGCCTTTAGCTGCGACTGCGCCTGCAACACAAGGCAAGCGGATATTTCACGACTTCGGATGGTTGCCATCAATTTTTCGAGCTTTGGTATCTGTCCAATGTTTGCCGCCTCGTCAATCAGGCAGCGTACATGAATCGGTAAACGCCCGCCGTACACATCGTCGGCTTTATCACACAGCAGATTGAAAAGCTGTGTGTATGCCATTGATACTAAAAAATTAAAGGTGTCATCGGTGTCACTAATAATAATAAACAAAGCTGTTTTCCTGTCGCCCAGCGTATCAAGCTCCAATTCATCGTAGGCGGTCAGTTCTCTAAGCTCCTTAATATCAAAGGGAGCTAACCTTGCGCCGCAGGATATGAGAATAGATTTTGCGGTTTTCCCTGCCGCCAATTTGTATTTCTTATATTGCCGCAGAGCGAAATGCTGCGGGTCTTTTTCTTCCAGACGATCAAACATCTGGTCAACGGGATTTTTGAAGTCCTCATCATCTTCACGCACCTCCGAAGCATTAATAAACTCAATGAGGGTAGAGAAATTCTGCTCATGTTCCGGGGCTTCAAAGTAGATGTACCCGATCAGAGCCGTATAGAGCAGAGTTTCAGCCTTTACCCAAAAATCATCACCTGCCTTGCCCTCACCTTAGGTGTTGGCGATGAGTGTCGTGACCAACTTCAAAATGTCCTTTTCGCTTTTGATATAGGCAAAAGGGTTGTAGTGCATGGACTTCCTGAAATTGATGGTATTGAGAATTTTAATTTTGTAGCCTTTACGCTGTAATAGTTTTCCGCACTCCACCACGATGCTGCCCTTGGGATCTGTGACCACATAGGAGCTGTGGCACTGCATTAGATTCGGCTTGAGCCAAAACCGTGTTTTGCCGGAACCGGAACCTCCCACAATTAGCACATTCTTATTTCGTGCGTGTTTTGGGTTTTTGGGACGGCTGTTCATGGTTAAGCTTTCCGTTTTGGTGAGTACCACATTGTTCTGGAATACGGGGTCGGCAAAAAGGCGAATGTCCTCGGCGGTTCCCCAACGGGCAGAGCCATACTCAATGCCTTTGCGGTATTTCTTTGCGTTTTTGCCTTTCACATAAACCGCTAGGCGAATGACAGCGGCAAGCAGCAGTCCCGCAAGAAAATCCTGCGGATGAAAGCTGGGTAATGGATTATCAAAAGCAGCAGCAAAGCCGTCCATTAAGTTCAACACCTTGTCTGTAAAATCATACCCCGTAGCAAGCCGCCAGCCTTGTGCCGCTTTGGTCAAAAACAGGGCAATGAATAGATACGGAAGATTTAGGATAAGGAGCTTTTTTGTTTTTGGTGTCATAGGCTCTGCTCCTTATCTCTGTGCTTCACCTTATCGGAAATGGTATTCTTCACAAGCTCGGTGAATTTTCTAAGTTGTGCCAATACAGAAGGTCTTTCCGCTTTCTGCATGGTTTTTGCGGTAAACTCGGTAAATGCGGAGGTAATGGCATCGGCATCCCTGCCCTTAAAGAATACAAGGTATTTAGGTGGCAATACGGTTTTGTCTTTCTTGACAGCAAAATCTACGCCATATTTCCTCGCAATCTTTTCAAAGCTTTTGATGTTCTTATCCGTCACCTCGATATTAGTCAATCCTTGATTTTGTTTAGCAAGGTCTTTAACACTTTGCTTACCGTGAGGAATGGTCGGGCTGTCACGGCTCTTTTTCTGCGCCGACAAAAACTTGTACATGGCGTATTTTAATACCCGTCCTGTCAGCTTTACGGTGGTGATTGCCAGCGTAACCGACCTGTTTTCTACTTCTTCCTGCATGATAAATGCCTCCTTTCTCAGTTTTTAAAGCATTGTTGTTAAGGCGGAACCACCAAGCGATGAATCAGATATTTAATGCTCCTCATTTTTCCGTCCCTGTCCTTTCACGGTTAGAATACCTTCTAGGGTGGTGGCGGTAATCCGCAGCCGTTCCGCTACGGCAATATCGTTTTTTACACTTTCATCTACACCGCTTCCGCAAACTACAAGTATATGGGAACGCCGGAGCATATCCCTAGCCATATCAATGCCGTCCTTGTGTTCCTGCGGGATTTCATCGTCCAGATAAAGGGGAAGAAACAAAAGAGGACACATGGGGGTAAAGCCTGCCTCATAAATTTTTCTGCAATATTTAGCAGCGGTTTCGGTGTTTTCAAACTCGTTGCTGCTCCAAGCCGCCGTGATGTATGCCATTGGTCTTTTCATAATAAAAAACTCTTTTCTGTTTTTGGGTATGAAAAAAGCGCTTCACCATCCTGCTTATGCAGGTGCGAAACGCCGCTGTTTGGGAGTGGTTATTTTCCTCCGTATAAATCATGATTGACAAGAGAGGTGTAATAATTGTCTATTGTGGATGGTGCGTTGAACAGGGTAGCAAGCAGATACCTCTTAATATTGCGGATATAGGTAGTTGTTTTATCAAGACATTCAAATACATAGGAAATGTGCATACTGTTTATCCGAAGGAGCTTTTCTTTCACAAGCTGTGCCGCATATTCGTCGCCTGATATATTGATGGTCGGCTTGCTTGAGCAAAGAGTTTCAACCATGATGTCCACAATTTCGTCCAACCGTTCACGGTTATGATCATGCTTGATGTACTCATATTCGAGATTTTCCAAAACCAGCTCTTTTACTTCTTCTATGCTATCGCATCCAATCTCATCATATCTCATCTTCCTTTGCGGTTTTGTGCTTGATGAATACGGATTTGATTGATAAGGATTTGATATCTCCATATTTAATAAATCAGTATTTATTAAATTAGTCTTTGATATATAAGTATTTAATTGGTCGGGATTTCCCAAGATAGGTTTTGCCTGCTCTGGTTTTCTCAAGATTGGGTTTTCCAAAACTGGATTACCCAAGACTGGATTTTTCCGTTTAGGTGATGCTTCCTCCCTCGGTTGCTCTAAAATCGTGTATTCAGTGGTGGTAAGCTGTCCTTTTTCGTTGCGGATACGGCGGCGCAGAACGTAGCCGTTATCCTCCAGCTCCTTTACCGCCGCACAAATGCTGTCAACGCCATCTTTGCAGATGGCGGCGAGTCCCTTTGTTGTATAATCCCAGCTTTCCGGCAGGGATAGCATGAGGGACAGCAAGCCTTTTGCTTTTAGAGATAATGCTGTATTTCGCAAATGATGATTTGCCATAACGGTATAATCCCTCGTTTTCTCTACCCGAAAAACTGCCATGCAGATCGCCTCCTTTCCTTAGCGCTCCTGTTGCTGCTGCCGCTTTTTATACCATCCCTCTAAAAGTTTGAGAATTGTTTCCTCCATTTTTTGCGGTGTGTAGGACTTGGGGAAGTATTTACGGAGCTTATCACCAGTCAGCGTTACTTTATCCAACTCGCCTTTCTTTTCCTCTGACATAATGGCGGTCATCACATCAAGGGAGAGCTTCCCCTCCTGTGAATACTTTTTCAACCGTTGCGCCTGAGAAAGAGAAGGGGTAGCCTGTTCGCTGTCCATCGCATCCAGCAATAAATTCTGTTCATCGGGCTTGAGGTAGGATAGTTCCACAGCAGGGTTAAAGGCAATTTTCTTTTCATCGACCATATCAAGCAAGGCAGGGATTAGCTCAGTAAGGCGAATATACCGCTGGATTTGCTTTGCACTTTCTCCCGTTTGTTCTGCTAAAATGTCACGAGATTTTCCTTTTGGTAAATGGGGGGCAAGTTGACCACCATTTTCTTTTGATGGTCTGCCTGCCTGTCTTTTCATAGCATTCAGCTTCAATTTGTAAGCAAAAGCACGTTCACTCGGCAGCAGACTTTCTCTCTGAATATTGCTGTCAACCATAATGATTGTGGCAGCATCATCGTCAAGATTGCGAATGATAACAGGCATTGTTGTGAGCTCTGCAAGCTCACAGGCTCTTTTTCGGCGGTGTCCGGCAACAAGTTCATAACCGCCCTCATCACGAGGACGGGCTATTGCAGGAACAAGCACACCATACTGTTTTACACTTTCAGCAGTATCATACATTGCTTCGTTATCGACGACCTTAAAGGGGTGGTCTTTAAAAGCATAAAGTTCTGATAACAGAATTTCCTGAACCTTTTCACGGTTCTCGTCAATACGGCTTTCTTCGGTAGTGAAGAGGTCATCTACTGAGGTCAGATTTATGTTTTTGGCGGAGCTTTTCAATTTTCAACACCTCCTTCGTCAAATCCTTGTACGCCTCGGCGACCTTGCCTTTGGGGTCATGAGCAAAAATACTTTTACCCTCTGCACTGATTTCTGCGGCACGGACAGAATGAGGTATGTCCGTACCAAATACCTTAATTTTATCGCCATAAGTGTCACGGAGCAGTGCGCTGATATCCTTGGCATAGTTGGTGCGGCTATCTACCATAGTCAGCAAAATGCCGTCAATTTTTAGCTTTGGATTTATCTGCTTGCGTACCTTTCCAATAGTTTGTAAAAGCTGTTCCAATCCCTTTACAGGCAGATACTGAGCCTGTACGGGAATTAAAACACTATCTGCGGCGGCAAGGGCATTGATAGTCAGCATACCTAAGCTGGGCATACAATCCAAAATGATATATTGGTAGTCTTTCTTTAACGTTTCAAGATACTGCTTCAGCACCATTTCACGGCTCATAGCATTCACTAAGGAAACCTCAATACCCGACAGTTCAATGTTGGCAGGCATGAGGTCAACGCCCTCATTGTGGTGTAAAATTCCCTCCGCAGGGGCTATGGGAGTATCTGTTATGACCTTTCCCAACATGGCAGCAAGGGTGGTGGGCAACTTATCCGGCTGCGGATAGCCCAAGCTGATAGATAACGAACCTTGCGGATCGCTGTCAACCAGCAGTACCTTTTTACCCTCCCGTGCTAAACCCATGCCTAAATTGGCACAGGTCGTTGTTTTGCCCACGCCGCCCTTTTGATTGGCAATGGCTATAATATTTGCGTTCAACTTTGTTCCTCCTTTCGATTTTGGATACAAAAAAGGAGCTAGCTGTTTGAGGCTAACTCCAAATTTTAGTAATATTCTTTTTAATGTAATTGTACAGCTCATCAGCAATTACTTTTCTTAGCTTCCTATTCCCCCATATAATATCTACACAATCATACTAATCAGTAATAAATAAGTTATTCGTAAATACCATATGTCCTATTAATATTTTGAATAAAAATAATGCCATTGCCTGGCTTATCAATTTCCAGCTTTTCTCGTATTGATAATACGATGTCTTCAGCGATATCTTCCTTCGCAAGAATCATAACTATTTCTTTTTCAGGTTCTATGTCCATACTAAATAGTTTGCTAGTTTCATTTACCCCCGAACCTCTCGCATTGATTATTGTTCCGCCCTTTGACCCAGCAGCCGTTGCTGCTTCAATTACTTCCTCAGCTTTTCCTCTATTAACAATTGTAATAATATTTTGATACATTGGCTTATTAACACCTCTTTCTGCTTTATTGTCTTCAGACTTACAGTGTCTAGATCCTACAATATCACACGCGCTGGTGGTAAAGACAATACCGTGATTCGGTTTTTCAAACTCAAATTCTCTATTTAGTTCAACTAAAGCATGGTCTGCAGTATGATTATCTGTTCCCAATAATACTATTTCCTTGCTTTCATCATATAAAGATAAGAAATTTAATAGAGAATTATTTACTGTTCCTCTTCCCAGGAAAATGGTGCCTCCAGGAATACCATGCTTTTTCGCCTTATGCAAAACCCTACTACCCATTCCATAATTTACAACTACATAAATTAGGTCGAAAATTGATTTATTATCAAAACTAATCATCCCTCATTTCACCTCCTTTAGTTTTTGATTTTATAGCAAATAGCAAACCTAAAACTTCTAATGTGATAATTGGTGTCATGGCAACCATTGCAATCATTCCAAATCCATCAACCATTAAATCAGCTCTCTCAAAAGCATTTGCTGCCCCTTGTATAAACGCCAAAACAAAGGTGGTAGTCATAGGACCAGTAGCTACCCCACCGGCATCAAATGCAATTCCCACAAAAAGCTTAGGTATAAAAAACATCATTGATAGACATATGATATACCCAGGTAGCAAGTAATGCCATAACTGTATCCCTGGCACTAAAACACGAATAACCGATAAAGCGACGGCAAAGCCGACTCCGATTGCCAACGGAACTAAAACTGCTTTTCTCTTTACATAACCGCTTGTTACATCTTCAATTTGGTGAGTTAAAACATGAACAGCCGGTTCTGCTAAAATAGTTACAACCCCCAGGATAAAACCAATGATTATGATATATGCTTTATTATCCAATAACGCTAAGCTACTACCAATACTTGTTCCAACATCCATAAAACCTGCATTTACACCTGTTAGGAATAAAAATAAACCTGTAAAGGCAAATGCAAATCCTGTAAGTATTTTTCGAAACTCTCTTTTCTTTAGTTTAAAAAATATTTTCTGTAAAACTAACAGGATTACAAGTAATGGTAAGATGGCCATAAAACTTTCTATTAAATAATCAGGGATTATATCTATAAATGGTTTAATGACTAAATTTGAATCAGTAATTCCTGAATCAAACCCAGCAGAAAACTCATTTGTTTTTGAAAACATGTCTAAAATCAATACCGACATAATTGCACCAGTTGATGCAATGGCAACCAATCCGAAACTATCCTTTTCTGATGCCTTACTATCCTTTTTCAGCTTCGATATGCCCACCGATAGGGATAAAATAAACGGTACTGCCAGTATTCCTGTTGTTGATCCTGAAGCATCAAAAGATATCGCTAAAAATTCACGTGAAGCAAATATAGCTAATCCAAAAATGATTAGATATAGAATAATTAAAACTTTATATAAATGAACATTAAAGAAAATCTTTAAAAATCCCAAGGCTAACATAATCGCTAACCCTATTGAAACAATAACTAGTAAACTCATCCCTGAGATTTGTCCTGAAGTAACTAGGTCTACTTGATTTGCAAGAACCATCAAACCTGGCTCCGCTATTGATATAAAAAAGCCAAGTATTAATCCTGCTATTAACACAATCCATAACTTGTTCGTTTTAGTGAGTGATGTTCCAGTTAGACCTCCAAGTGGAGCGATCCCTATGTCTACTCCTAGCAAAAAAATGGTTAAACCTAATACCACAAATAAAGAACCAATAAGAAATCTAATGATTAAAGCTGTGTCAATCGGAGATATAGTAAAATTAAGTATTAGAACTAATACTGTAATCGGGAGGGTCGAAAACAATACTTCTTTAAATTTTGATACAATCACATTCAAAATAGTCATCCTTTCTTTATGCTAATTATGCTTCTAAGATGTAAGCATCACCTCACTTATAAATTTTGTTCTGTATTTATTCTTTGATTATTATTTAGTAGCCTTTTTATACATTTGCTGGTGAGAGGAAGTTTTTTCAATTGCCATCAGACCAGATTCAATTTTGTGAACATAGTTCAAAAATAGTGTTCCTAATAAAAGTCTATTTTTGACAGCAATCCGATTCCATTCGTAACCTTTAAACAACTCTTTTACAAGAAACACCTCTCCATCCAATAGATTATCTGTTTCTTTTATAGCAAGTTCCAACAACTCATTTACATCCATAAAAAATCACCCTCTCATACAACATTTATAACAACATTGTATACAACATTCATATAATAGTCAATCTATATCTGAAATAAATAACCACCAAATCAATAGTGTCCCCTCACGCTTTGCGTATTCAACTAGTACATATTGGTTCAGTTCCCGCAAGCGGTATATCTCATTCGCCACTTCGTTATAATTATTTTGGGACTTTATCTTTTTACAATCTCTGTACCCTCTGGTTAATCACTAAGTGTGTGTTATCATCCTTGGTATATGCCTAAATTGCCACAAGTCGATGTTTTACCTGCGCGGCTTTTTTGATTAGCGATAGCCCTAATATTTGCCGTTCAATTTTGTTCCTCCTTTCGGTTTTGGGTACAAAAAAAGGAGCTATCTCTATAAACTACCTCCTTGGGGGCATTTGCATTATTAAATTCTATATAAATAAGTTGCTTACTCCATTTAGAGCAAACAACTTTTTATTGGCACATATTCAGTTAATTATATTACTTCAAAATACTTCAATGTGTATTTAATTGCCTCTATCTTTTCAGGCGTTGCCGGACAATATTGTTTTTTCAATTCATCCACCGCATTGGGAGTATCATAATTGGCAATCCTAATTTTCTTTTCACTTCTGTAATATAAACCGTATGCACTCTAAATCCATATTTTCTTTCTATATATCCTTGTATCATCTTACTTATAGGTAACTCTTTTGCTAAGTCTATAATCCTCGGCTTTTTCCACTATCTTTCCAACAGGGATTTTTCCCTGACCCTCGCCAAACTCCACATTTACATTGATATGTGTGTCAGCATTTTTGTGGGAAAGAAGTACAACCGTTTCAACGTGATTTGAATGACAGAATTGATCTACTGGTTGAACACTCCCCAGACCATATCCATTTTCTGATAAAAACTTCAAATCCCTTGCGAACGTAGATGGTTCGCACGACACATAAACCACCTTTTTGGGGCCCATAGCGACTATTGCCTCAAGTACTGCTATGTCGCAGCCCTTTCTTGGAGGGTCAATTACTACAACATCTGGTTTAAATCCCTCTTCTTTAATAATTGGAATAATGTCTTCTGCCGAACCAACCCTAAACTCAACATTTTCCATGCCGTTGATTTGTGCATTTTTACGTGCATCCACAATGGCTTCGGGAATAATTTCAACACCCATAACTTTTTTTGCTTTCTGAGCCAAAAACAAAGATATTGTTCCTATTCCACAATAAATATCTAGCACATTTTCAGTGCCTGTAAGTCCTGCCAACTCAATAGCCTTTTGGTAAAGTATCTTTGTCTGCACAGGGTTAACCTGAAAAAAGCTGAGTGGTGAAATTTCAAACTTAACATTGCCAATAAAATCGGTAATAAATTCCTTGCCCCAAAGTAGCTTAACCTTGTTGCCAAGTATAACATTTGTGCGTTCTCTATTCACATTAAGTACAATGCTAGTCATTGACTCAATTTCCTGTAATTCATTTATAAGGGCTTCGCTGTTAGGTAGTTTTGCTCCATTAGCAACTATACAAACCATAATCTCACCCGTCACAAATCCAACTCTCGTGATTATATGTCGAACAAGACCTTTTCCGGTCTCCTCACTGTACACAGGTACATCGTTTTCTTCAATATATTTTCTAACAATAGCAATAATTTTATCATTAACAACATGCTGAATTTTGCAGCTTTTGCAATCCACAATATTGTGGCTTCGTTTTGCATAAAATCCAATTTTTAATCCATCCTTATCTTTTCTAACAGGAAACTGTGCTTTATTTCTATAGTTATACGGATTTTCCATACCTATTGCATCTAAAACAGTAACATCTGAAAATCCACCAATTCTCTCCATCGCATCCTTAACACGCTTCGTTTTAAACTTAAGTTGGGCCTCATAACTCATATGCTGAAGCGAACAACCTCCGCAACGCTTTGCCAATTCACAAACTGGCTGAACTCTATACTGTGATGCCTTAATAATTTTCATCATTCTGCCAAAAGCAAAGCTTTTATTTACCTTTGTTATCTTTACTTCTATTTCTTCCTCAGGTAAAGCCTCGGGTACAAAAATTGTAAACCCATCAATTTTACCAACACCCTGACCCTCGCTGCCAATATCTGTAATAGTCATTACGTAGTCTTCATTTTTAATAACTGGTGGTTGCGTTTTCATATTTTCCATCCTTCTCTAAAAAAGCATCCTGTCGCCTAAACGGCAGAATGCTCACAATGTTAATCACCTTTATTTTGCAAATTTCAGTTGAATTTTATCTATTAATAATCTGATTTTCTTATATTTCTTTGCATTATGCGCTGATAACCAACCCAACTGCCTTGTGTTGTATCTCCATCAATAGCTTCCTCAATAGCCTTTGTTTTTGCATCCATATTATCGGCACAATGCAGAATAAATGCCTCAATTGTTTTGGGTAATTCTGGTGAACCATATTCATATTCACCATGATGTGCAAGTATGCTATGCTTTAAAAGACTTTCCAGTGTTTTAGGAAATCCATCAATTTTAGCCGCCGCATCCTTTATCATTTCTGCTCCCATAATAATATGCCCCAAAAGCTGGCCGTCATCGGTATAATCATTTAGTGGAAACTGTGAAAGTTCCTTCACCTTGGCAACATCATGCAACATAGCCGTAGCCACAAGCAAATCTCTGTTCACATTTTTGTATCTTCCTGCCATAAAATCACAAATTTGTGTCACTGAAAGTGTATGTTCCACCAACCCACCCAAATAACTATGGTGCATGGTTCTTGCGGCAGAATGCGTTTTGAAACACTTTGTCACAGTTTCATTTTTAAGAAAAATTTCTTCCAGAAGCATTTTTATATGTTTGTCGCTTATGGTATTTATATAACCCAAAAGTTCTTGCAACATTGTATCAACATTTTTTTCAGAGCTCGGTATATAATCCATAGGGTCATACTCGCCTTCTTGGCTTTTGCGTATTTTTCGTATGTTAAGCTGTGGTTCATTATTATAAATAAGAACCGTACCGTCTATCTTTATAAAGTCGTTTTCATCAAAACTTTTTACGTCATTGTTCAAATCCCAAACCTTGGCATCAACCGTTCCTGTTTTATCTTGAAGCTTAAGAGAATAATAGCTTTTCCCAGCTCTTGATTTAAGTGTTTGCTTAGTTTTGCATAAATAATGCTCAACTATTGCTTCTCCTTCTCGCAATTCGTTAACAAATCTCATCTTTGCACCACTTTCTATTTTTTGTTGGTTTTAATTTATTGTTATTGGATGTAGTTTAATATAATTATAACACACTAATGCCATTAAATCTAACTAAAATCGGTGTTGCTACATATTTTTTACTCCCTCTATTACATACTAGAAAAAATGAAATAAAAAATGCCGTTTTAACTATGAATTCAAGCTAAAACGGCTTTTCCCATTCTCTTATCTTTTAAAACCCAAGTTCTTCATCAACCAAAATAACCTTGATTCTGTTAGGAATCTTAGAATTTCTCAAAATATGAATACAACTGCAAATACAATCATTTGAAGTGCAATCATGACATGTCCCATCGGCAAGGCATGGTGTTTTAATATCAAATCTATGAGCATTAAGTGGTGATGCTGTACTTCTTGCACGCTTAACCGCACTTTCAACATCCTGCGTAACTTTGTTTAGGCCAACCACCATAAGTACATTTTTAGGCCCGAAAGTAATAGCCGCAACACGGTTACCAAGACCATCAATATTCACCATTATACCGTCCTCAGTAATTGCATTTGCACTTGCAATAAACCAATCCATTGAAAACGCATCACGCATTCCTTGCTGGAATTTTTCAGGGTCTGTGCATGTATCTCTATCAAACACATTGTAATTTCCACCAATAAGTGTCTTAGCAAGGCCCATATCTCTAATGGTCATAGAGCCGCCCCAAGTAATGGAACTGCCCTCAGAAATAAGCTCCAGTGCTTTTTTAATAGCGTCAGCGCTTGTTTTGCAAAAGTAACCCTCCATATGGCGTTTCTCAAGACCTTTAATTATTTTTGCCGCCAATAATTCATTGCGCATTTCCTTTGGCGTAGCCATTATAAAATTCCCCCTTGCGTAAATTAAATTTATTTTTTATTAAAAAGGTGATTTAATGTAATCAGCTTTTACTTAAGTGAAATTTGGTGTCTGGCAATATCCTCAAGGGTATCTCTTTCACGTATAAGCACAACTTCCCCGTTCTCACGAATAAGAACTTCTGCAGGGCGAAGTCTACTGTTGTAATTGGAACTCATAACATGTCCATAAGCACCTGCATCCAGTACACATAATGTATCTCCCTCAAAAATCTCTGGCAGAACTCTGTCTTTCGCAAGAATATCTCCGCTTTCACATATATTTCCAACAATGCTAACTGTTTCAGTTTTTTTGCTTTCCACGTCAGATTTTCTGAAAACCTCAATCCCATGGTAGCTATCGTACATAATTGGTCTTTGAATCACGTTAAAGCCGATGTCACAACCAACAAATTTTTTGTCATGGTTATTTTTAACCGAATGCACTGTGCCAAGGATTGTACTGCATTCCGCAGAAATATATCTGCCTGGTTCTATACGGAAAGTAACTTGTTTACCATATCCCTCTGCAAATTTAAACAACGCTTCATCTATGTGTTTGCCTAAGTCTCCAAGGTCAAGCACAGCCTGTCCTTCCTCTTTTTTATAAGGAATTCCAAAGCCACCGCCCATGTCAATAAATTCCAAATTTTCAAACTGCTTCGCTATACTTAAAAGTGAATCAACGCTATTTATAAAGGCTTCGCCTTCCATAAAAAGAGAACCAATATGCTGGTTAATGCCAATAAGTTTAAGGTTGTATTTTGCAAGTATCTCTTTAACCTGTGGTACAAATTCAGGGTCTATACCAAACTTTGTTTTTTTGCCAGCAGTCACTACTTTTTCGTGGTGTCCAGCACCAACACCAGGGTTAAAACGTATCGCTACATCTCCACCAGGATTAAGCGTACCATACTGCTCAAGCTGAGAAAGTGAGTCTACGCTTGTTATAACACCTGCATCAATTGCATACTGCATTTCTTCTTTAGAAACATTGTTGCAGATGTAGAAAATCTCTTTTGGCTCAAAGCCTGCCATTTTTTCAAGATAAATTTCACCTGGGCTCATAGCGTCAACTTCAAGACCCTCTGATTTTACGATCTCAAGAAAAGCAAGATTGCTGTTAGCCTTTGCTGAATAATCCACAACAAAATTTGGATACTTAACAAGCCCTTTTAAATCACGGCATCTTTGACGAAGTATTTTTTCATTATAAACATAAAGCGGTGTGCCATATTCCTCCGCCAATTTTGTTGGATCTACATTCTGAAAAAAATCAAGACCATCTGTTACTTTAGTATAAACCTTCTGCATTTCTAAAACTACCCCTTTCAAAAATTAATTATTTTAAAATATAACATTTTCTGCATAAAAATGCAAGCACGTTGGTGCGTTAAAGCAAAATAAACCCCTTGTATATTCATTCTGCCCTAATTTAATTCCTTTTGTTTAATAAATATTCTTTGTATGCAAAAATACCTGCCATAGTTTTTACGTCCTTAATCGCTCCATTAAAAGTCATTTTAATAGCTTCGTCAAGGCTATACCTTTCAATTTCTATAAACTCATCAGGGTCAGGGTTAAGTACGCCTTCCTCAAGGTTTTCTGCTATATAAAAATATACCTTTTCAGTACAAATGCCAATTGCCATGTAAACCGAATTTATAAAAAACAAATTATGGCATTTGTAGCCAATTTCTTCTTCAAGTTCTCGCCCTGCGGCCTCTTTAGGGTCTTCCCCAGCTTCAATCATCCCCGCTGGTATTTCCAAAAGCATTTCTTTTGCTGCATGGCGATACTGCCTAACAAAAATAATATTTCCATTTTCATCAACAGGAACAATTGCCGCAGCATTGCCCCTAACTACAGTTTCCCTTACAGTAATATTGCCATTTGGCATTGTCACCTTATCACTGTATATATCCAGCACCTTACCCTTATAGGTGCATGTACTTTCAATTACCTCATAGCTCATTTTAGTTCCTCCGTATATATAAAAGGGGAACAAAGAATGCTCCCCCATGAACTCTTAATAATGATTAGTTAAGTCCCTTAACAAATTCCTCAATTCTGTCCATACCTTTTTTTATATTCTCCATAGAACACGCATAAGATATTCTAATATAATCTGGCATACCAAAGTCTGCACAAGGAACTAGGGCTACCTTTTTGCTATCAAGCAACTGCTCTGCAAAATCCGCAGCACTGTTAATTTCATTACCCATGTGTTTTTTACCAAATAACGCAGATACATCAATAAAAAGATAGAATGCGCCCTCTGGCTTAAGCGCTGAAATGCCCTCAATTGCTTCTTCTCTTTCATAGATATAATCGCATCGTTTTTCAAACTCAATACGCATTTCCTCAACGCAGTCCTGTGAGCCTAAAAGCGCTGCAACCGTTGCCTTTTGTGCAATAGAGTTAGGGTTAGAGGTCATATGGCTTTGAATAGAACTTATACATTTTGCAATTGCAGGCGGGCATGCAGCATAACCTATTCTCCAGCCTGTCATTGCATAGCTTTTGGAAACACCATTTATAACAATTGTTCTGTCATAAATTTCTTTACCTAAAGATGCAAGGCTTATATGTTTCTTGTTTTTGTTATAAATAAGCTTTTCATAAATTTCGTCTGAAACTACAATCAAATCTTTCTCAACTGCAAAATCTGCAACAACCTTCAAATCCTGGGCTGAAGCAATCATGCCTGTAGGGTTTGATGGCGTTGTAAGCATAATTGCCTTTGTTTTTGCAGTATATGCACCTTCTAATTCTTCCCTTGTAAGCATAAAATTATTTTCTTTTTTTGTGTACACAAGTACAGGTGTGCCTCCAGCAATTGTAACCATTGCAGAATAGCTTAACCAATATGGTGCCGGAATAATAACTTCGTCACCATCATTAAGTATAGCCATAAAAGCATTCATAAGTGAGTGCTTTGCACCGTTGGAAATAATTATCTGACTTTGGTCATATTCAACATCATTATCCTCTTTCAGCTTTTTGCAAACTGCTTTTTTAAGCTCAACCGTACCCGATGCTGGTGTGTAGCGTGTAATTCCCTGGTTAATTGCATCAATTGCTGCCTGTCTAATATGCTGTGGCGTATCAAAATCAGGTTCACCAACTGCAAAACTAACAACATCTTCACCTGCGACTTTAAGTTCTCCCGCTTTAGCTGTAATAGCAAGGGTTGTAGATGCCTTTATGCTAAGTGCTTTCTTCGATAATTCCATTTACTAATCACCTCAAAGTCAAATTTTGTCTAATTATCTCCATTTATTTTATACTAAAAATCGGTCTTTTGCAATAAATTTTAACTGTTGTCACGCAAAAGTCGCAAAAAGTTCTCCTCTGCAATTTTAGCTGCTACAGAAGAACCATATTTTTTATCTAATGTATAAATTACATTATTAATGCATGATATATCCGTAATATCATTAGGAGTATCATCTATTCCGTCAAAATCACACCCAAAACCAATATGGTCACATCCCACAACTTTAATCATATGATCTATGTGCCTTATAACATCATTTGTATCAGCAAAAATTTTATTACTTAAAAAAATTGGGCATAGGTTTATGCCTATAACTCCTCCGCTTTGCGCAATAGCTTTCATTTGTTCATCTGTAAGATTTCGCCTCACATTTGTAATTTTTCTGCTGTTAGAATGACTTGCTATAAAAGGCTTTTGAGCAGTTTTTGCAACATCCCAAAAACCATCGTCATTGAGATGAGATACATCCACAATCATGCCCAATTTTTCCATACTAGATACTACATCTAGCCCAAAGTCCGTTAATCCACCTTTTGGCTCTCCAGCCCCATTTCCAATTTCATTTTTATAATTCCATGTAAGGGTCATAGCTCGCACGCCCAAACTGTGAAGCGTATAAAGGTTTTCAATCTTTCCTTCAAGGGCTTCTCCACCCTCAACTGATAATACGCCGCTTATCTTTCCATCTTTTTTGTTCTGTATAATATCGTTATAGCAATTTGCATGAGCAAATATATCTTTATTTTTCTCAACCTGCTCATAATAATATTCAATGCGTTTCACAGTTTCTGCATAAGCGTCTGTATAGTATTTTTTGTTAAGCCAAATAGCAAAAAATTGTACAGGGGTCTTGTACTGCAAAAGCTGCTTTAAATTCAGTTGTAAACTATTATTAAAAAGTTGACCTTTCTCGTCATATGCCTTGCAAACCGTGTCACAATGTGTATCAAACAAACCATACAAATTATTTCCCTCCAACAAATACAGGGTGACGAAATTTTCGTTCGCACCCTGTAAAATCATTATTATTATTTTTATGTATAATATGTTATTTAGCTGTTAATAGAACTACATTGCGGCCTTTTCATTTAACAAACCAGTATTTTTGCTTGCAAGCAATTCCTTGTTCTTTTTATGTCCAATTGTAAGGAAAGGAATAGCACAGCTAACAAGTGCAAGGTAACCACAGTATTTGTATCCATACATAATAATAGCTGTAAGACCAAAAAACGAAATAGCAACACATGCAACAAGGCAAATAAAAGTAATTAAAATACGTTTGTTGGTAATATTGGACAAAGAGCCAGTAGCTTTTGTAAATATGTTGTTCTCAAGACGAACAACAATACCAAAGATGCATGAAACGCCTGTTGAAATAAGGCAAGCGAACAAACAAATTTTGTAGAAGTAGAATAAGAAAGTAATGCCAAGTTGTTGGCAAATAAAAAGGTTCGGAAGCTTAAATGCATTAACATCTGCTGGTGCAGCTAAGAGTACATCTCTCCAACCAACTAACATCCAAACTGCAAGTGCAACACCAAAACCATTCATTAAAAAACCGATAAAAGCTGCACCCTTAATGCTGGACTTTGTTGTAAGATGCTCACAACAGGCAACTATGGCTGGCAAAGCAACGCACTGGAAACCACAGTAAATAAGCGCACGCCATAACGGAAATGCCCAACCACTAGGGGCATATCCCGCTGCAACTGATGCACCAACAACATCAATACTTCTTATGAAACCAATTATGTAAATTGTAAAACCTGAAACTATAATAAGAATACCAAGTATAGTGGCAACACGTCTAACTAAGTCAGCGCCAAATATAATAAGAACTAATAGTATAATACCGACTAAAATTGTAGCAGCAACTATGTTCATGGGAATAACTTCTTGAATCATCCCCGTGGCTGCCGATATAACACCTGCAACCGCTGCAATAACAATGCAGTAATAAAAAACTTCAAAAGCAAGATATAACTTATCGTATGGTTTAAAAAGATACTTCATTACATCGCCATAGCTTCTTGCACCTATCAGCTGGCTCATAAGCATAGCCTCATAAAGTACAATTGCCAATATCCCCATAGAAATTAATGGAAAAATCATTCCGGGAATACCATATTGTGCATAATATTGCCAAGCCTGGTTCCCAGTTGCAAAGCCTGCGCCAGCATGGGTGGTAAACCAAACAGAAGCAACAGAGAACATAGCACCAAATCCCACTTTTTTGCCTATTTCTGATGTCATAACCTTAAAACCTCCCTCTCCCCTTGAAAAGCGTAAAAATAATAATATGATTGCAGCTTTGTACCAAACAGTTTTCAATACTATTTGTTACCAAACTATGTGTAAAGTATAGCAATTATTCCTCTTGATGTCAACGAATAAGCCTCTGTGCAAGGAGAAGTTCGTGAAAAACTTCTCCATTTTGCATATATTATGAAATAATTTTTGTTTAATTGTCATGTACATTTGTCTTCTACTCATAAAACACCAAGTGGATTTATTTTAATATAAATTGTAATAACAAGTGGATACTATTACATTTGTGATGTAACAGTATCCACTATCTATTTTTCATCTATCCACAAAATTAAAAACATGTGAATTTCATTTTAAATTTTCTTACACCCTTCTAAGTTTTAAAGAAGTGGTAAAAAAGCAAACTGTATTCATTTATACCGCCTTATGCCATTGTCTTTTTAATTTCTTCCATCATTGCAGGTATTACATCCATTACATTGCCTACAATACCTACATTTGCAATGTCAAATATACTTGCTTCTTCATCTTTATTAATTGCCACAATATAGTCACAACCTGAAATTCCAGCTACATGCTGTGTTGCCCCAGATATACCACATGCAATATAAAGCTTCGGAGCAACACTTTTACCTGACTGTCCAATTTGATGTGCCCTGGAAATCCAGCCTGCTTCAATAGGTGCTCTGGTTGCACCAACAACACCGCCCATAAGCTCTGCAAAATCTCTAACAAGCTTAAAGTTCTCCTCACTGCCCATGCCTCGTCCACCGGCAACAATAATTTCTGCTTCTTCAAGGTTAACAGCCTCAGAAATTTCTTTAACTGCCTCAACCACCTTTGCTTTAAGGGTATCATTTACAAAGGATATGGTTTCTTTCACAATTTCTCCTGAGCGTGAAGTATCCGCTTCACCCTTTTTAAATGTGCTGGAGCGTATAGTACCCATCTGTGGTCTTGCCTCATCAACCATAAGATCCGTATAAATGTTTCCACCGTATGATGGGCAAGTCCAAACAATATTGTTACTTTCATCAAGGCTAAGGCCAATACAGTCTGCAACACAGCCTGTGTTCAACTTTGCCGCCGCTCTTGGTGCAAAATCTCTACCATCTTGGGTAGCACCAAAAAGTATTGCTGATGGCTTATATTTTTCTGCTAAA
>JBFWMT010000030.1:0-29166 GCA_050251415.1 Anaerotignaceae bacterium
AACAAAGACAACGTGCCTGCAAAGGTTACAGCAATTGAGTACGATCCAAACAGAACAGCTAATATTGCTCTTATCTGCTATGCAGATGGTACAAAGAACTACATCTTATCACTGTTGGTCTTACTGTAGGTGACACAATTATGAATGGTGCTGAGGCTGAAGTTCGTACAGGTAACGCTCTTCCTATGAGATTTATTCCTGTAGGCGCAAGCATTCACAACATTGAAATGAAACCAGGCAAGGGTGGACAGCTCGTTCGTTCAGCAGGTAACGTAGCTCAGCTTATGGCTAAAGAAGGTAAATATGCAACAGTTAAACTTCCTTCAGGCGAAATGAGATTACTTCCTATTGACTGTAGAGCAACTATTGGCCAGGTTGGTAACATTGATCATGAGCTTATTAAAATTGGTAAAGCCGGAAGAAAACGCCACATGGGCGTTAGACCGACTGTAAGAGGTTCCGTAATGAACCCTAATGACCATCCTCACGGTGGTGGTGAAGGTAGAGCACCTATCGGTCGTCCATCTCCAATGACACCTTGGGGCAAGCCAGCACTTGGTTACAAGACCAGAAAGAAACACAAAGCTTCTAGCAAGTACATCATTCGTGGTAGAGATTAATAGAGAAGCTTGTTAATTCGTTAAGAAATAAAAGGAGGATTAAAACATGAGCAGATCACTCAAAAAGGGACCGTTCGCAGATGAGCATCTCTTAAAAAAGATTGATGCTTTGAACGCAGCTGGTGAAAAGACAGTTGTTAAAACATGGTCTCGTCGTTCAACAATTTTCCCTGATATGATTGGTCATACTATCGCAGTTCATGACGGAAGAAAGCATGTTCCTGTATACGTTACAGAAGATATGGTTGGTCATAAACTTGGAGAGTTTGCCTTAACAAGAACATATAGAGGACACGGTAAGGACGCAGAGAAAAAGTCAAGAGTAAGATAATTTTAGTTTGGAAGGAGGTTTGCTTGTCATGGCAAAGGGACATAGAAGCCAAATAAAGAAAGAAAGAAATATTGAAACAAAAGATAAAAGACCACAGGCAACTGCAAAATACGTTGGAATTCCTGCTTCTAAAGCTAAAATAGTTTTAGACCAGATTAAGGGTAAAGACGTTGTAACAGCAGCAGCTTTGCTTAATTATAACCCAAGAATTGCAGCTGAAATTATTGGTAAAGTATTAAAATCAGCAGTAGCAAACGCAGAAAATAATTTAGGTATGGATGTCAGCAAATTATATGTTGAAGAAGTAATTGCAGGACAGGGTCCTACAATGAAAAGAATTCGCCCAAGAGCACAGGGTAGAGCATATAGAATACTGAAAAAATCAAGTCATATATCCATAATCCTCAATGAGAGATAAGGAGGTTAACAATGGGACAGAAAGTAAATCCACATGGCTTAAGAGTTGGCATTATCAAAGATTGGGATACTAAATGGTACGCTGAAAAAGATTTTGCTGATTACTTAGTTGAAGATGTTAAAATTAGAAAGTTCGTTAAGAAGAAATTGTACACTTCAGGCGTGTCTAAAATATTAATCGAAAGAACTTCTGATAAAATTAAGGTTTCCGTTTACACAGCTAAGCCAGGTATTGTAATCGGAAGAAACGGCGCTGCCATTGAAGAACTCAAAAACGAAATTCAGAAAATGACAAGCCACAAAGTAAATGTAAACATAGAGGAAATTAAAAGACCTGAGCTTGATGCTCAGTTAGTTGCTGAAAGCATTGCTTTACAGCTTGAGAACCGTGTGACTTTCCGTCGTGCTATGAAGCAGGCTATGGGCAGAACAATGAAGTTTGGTGCTAAAGGTATCAAAACTGCTGTTGCTGGTCGTTTAGGCGGTGCGGATATGGCAAGAACAGAAAGCTATCATGAAGGAACTATTCCACTTCAGACATTACGTGCAAATATCGATTATGGTTTTGCTGAAGCTGATACAACTTACGGTAAGCTTGGCGTAAAGGTTTGGATTTATAAAGGAGAGGTTCTTCCTGTAAAAGCAGCAAAAAAGGAAGGAGGCGCTAAATAACATGTTAATGCCTAAAAGAGTAAAAAGACGTAAACAATTTAGAGGCAGACTTAAAGGTAAAGCCCTCAGAGGTAATAAAGTAACTTATGGTGATTATGGTATTCAGGCTTTAGAGCCAAGCTGGATTACATCAAACCAGATTGAAGCAGCCCGTATCGCTATGACTAGATATATTAAGCGTGGTGGCCAGGTTTGGATTAAGATTTTCCCAGATAAACCAGTTACATCTAAACCAGCTGAAACTCGTATGGGTAGCGGTAAAGGTTCACCAGAGTATTGGGTTGCAGTTGTTAAACCAGGCAGAGTAATGTTTGAGCTTGGCGGCGTTTCAGAAGAAATTGCAAGAGAAGCTTTAAGACTTGCTATCCACAAGCTGCCTATCAAATGTAAAATCGTTTCTCGTGCAGAGCAACAGGCGGAAATGGAAGGTGAAAACAATGAAAACTAAAGCTTATTTTGAAACATTAAAAAACAAGTCAGTAGACGAATTAAATAAAGACCTCGTTTCTGCAAAGAAGGAATTGTTTAACCTTAGATTTCAGAATGCTACAAATCAGTTAGACAATACTGCAAGAATCAGTGAGGTTCGTAAGAACATTGCAAGAATTCAAACTGTGATTACACAGTCTAATAGAACAGCTCAGTAATTAGTGAAAGGAGGCAATCCTAGTGGAAGAAAGAAACCTTCGTAAGGTTAGAACAGGCAAAGTTGTTAGCGACAAGATGGATAAAACTATTGTAGTTGCTGTAGAAGATAAAGTAAAACATCCACTTTATGGAAAGATTGTTAACAGAACTTATAAGCTTAAAGCACATGATGAAAACAACGAGTGCCAGATAGGTGACCGTGTTAAAGTTATGGAAACAAGGCCAATATCTAAAGATAAGAGATGGAGACTTGTTTCGGTAGTAGAAAAAGCTAAATAATTTCTGTTGCGAGAGGAGGATTAAGAATGGTTCAGCAAGAAACCAGATTAAAGGTAGCAGATAATTCAGGTGCTAAAGAACTTCTCTGCATTAGAGTTTTAGGTGGTTCCACCAGAAGATATGCAGGAGTTGGCGATACAATTGTTGCCGCTGTTAAAGAAGCAACACCAGGCGGTGTTGTTAAGAAGGGCGACGTAGTTAAGGCAGTAGTAGTAAGAACAGTTAAGTCTGTAGGTAGAGCTGATGGATCATACATCAGATTTGACGACAATGCTGCTGTAATAATCAAAGATGACAAGAACCCTAGGGGTACTCGTATATTTGGACCAGTTGCAAGAGAGCTTAGAGAAAAACAATTTATGAAGATTTTATCTCTTGCTCCGGAAGTATTATAGGAGGTGTGTCAAGTGTCAGGAACTAAGTTAAAAACCGGTGATAAAGTAGTTGTTACCACAGGTAAAGACAAAGGCAAAGAGGGAAAAATCCTCGTTGTAGATAGAAAGAAAAATAGAGTTATCGTTGAAGGCATCAACATGGTTTCCAAACACCAGAAACCAAGCCAGATGAATCAGCAGGGTGGCATCATCAAAAAGGAAAACTTTATTGATGCATCAAATGTTATGTATTCACTTAACGGTAAAGCAACAAGACTCGGTGTAAAAATCGAAGACGGTAAAAAAGTAAGATTCGCCAAGAAAACAGGCGCTAAAATCGATTAATTCCGGAAAGGAGGACATTAAGTGAACAGATTAAGAGAATTTTACAACACAGAAGTTGTAGAAGCAATGACTAAAAAGTTTTCGTATAAAAATAAGATGGCTGTACCTAAGATTGAGAAAGTAGTTATCAACATGGGCGTTGGCGAAGCTAAAGACAACGCAAAAGTGCTTGATGGTGCAATCAAAGACCTTACAATCATCTCAGGTCAGAAGCCACTTGTTACAAAGGCTAAAAAATCAGTAGCTGCATTTAAACTCCGTGAGGGAATGAATATCGGCTGCAAAGTGACTCTTCGTGGAGACCGAATGTATGAGTTTGTTGACAGACTTATTAACATCTCTCTTCCCCGTGTACGTGACTTCCATGGTGTTAAGGCTAACAGCTTTGACGGCAGAGGTAACTATACAATGGGTATTAAAGAACAGCTCATTTTCCCTGAAATCGAGTATGACAAGATAGACAAAATCAGAGGTATGGATATTATCTTTGTAACTACTGCACATACAGATGAAGAATCTAGAGAATTATTAAGATTATTTGGAATGCCATTCGCAAAATAAGGAGGGGACAAAATGGCTAAGAAATCAATGGTTATTAAGCAGCAGAAAGCTCCTAAGTTTTCTACTCAAGCTTATACACGTTGTAGAGTATGCGGAAGACCACATTCTGTACTCAAAAAATTCGGAATTTGCCGTATTTGCTTCCGTGAATTAGCATATAAAGGACAGATCCCGGGAGTTAAGAAAGCTAGCTGGTAAACGGAAAGGAGGAAATTAACATGTCAATGAGCGACCCAATCGCAGATATGCTTACAAGAATTAGAAATGGTAACACAGCAAAGCACGATACAGTTGACGTACCTGTTTCTAAAATGAAAAAGGCTATCGCTGATATATTAACAAATGAAGGTTATATCAAGGGCTACGAAGTTGTTGAAGACGGCGTTAAAGGCACTATGAAGGTAACTTTAAAATATGGTAAGGACAAAAACGAAAAGGTAATTACAGGTATCAAGAGAATTTCTAAGCCTGGTCTTAGAGTTTTTGCTGGTAAGGATGAATTACCTAAAGTTTTAGGAGGTCTTGGCACAGCAATTATTTCAACAAGCCAGGGCTTAATGACAGATAAGGAAGCTAGATCAAACGGCATCGGCGGAGAAGTTGTTGCTTTTATCTGGTAATTATAGAATATAGTAGGAGGTGCAGACCATGTCAAGAATTGGTAAATTACCTGTTGAAATTCCTGCAGGCGTTGAAATTAAACTTGCAGAAGGCAATTTACTTACTGTTAAAGGACCTTTGGGTACTTTAGAACGTAAGTTAGCAGACGACATGAACATCGCAATTGAAGCAAGTCAGGTTGTTGTAACAAGACCTAGCGATTTAAAAAGACACAGAGCATTACACGGTTTAACCCGTACTTTAATCTTCAACATGGTTGAGGGTGTTACTAAGGGATACGCTAAAGTTCTTGAAATCAACGGTGTTGGTTACAGGGCGGCTAAACAGGGCAACAAGTTAACAATGACACTTGGATATTCTCATCCAGTAGAAATGGTTGACCCTGCGGGTATCGAAACTGTTCTTGAAGGACAGAACAAAATTACTGTAAAGGGTATCGACAAAGAAAAAGTTGGCCAGTTTGCAGCTGAAATAAGAACAAAGCGTCCACCAGAACCTTACAAAGGCAAAGGTATTAAATACGCTGACGAACATATTAGACGTAAAGTTGGTAAGACCGGTAAGAAATAATTGAACTTAACCGTGGGTCGGCTTTGGGCCGAGCTTCGGGTTCAATATATTTATATCGGAAAATGACTAATTTAGAAGGATAAGGAGTGAAATCCACATGATTAAGAAGCCATCACGTGCGGCTGCCCGCATTAAACGCCATTACAGAATCCGTAACAAAATTAACGGATCTGCACAGCAGCCAAGGTTGGCAGTATTCAGATCTAATCAGCATATTTATGCTCAGGTTATTGATGATACAGCCAGCACTACATTGGTAGCTGCTTCAACAATGGAATCAGATATTGCTAGCAAGCTTGATTCAACATCAAACACTGCTGCTGCTGAAGCTGTAGGCGAAGCTGTTGCAAAAAAAGCTCTTGAAAAGGGCATTACAGAAGTAGTATTTGACCGTGGCGGTTACGTTTACCACGGCAAAATTAAAGCATTAGCAGACGCAGCTAGAGAAGCTGGTTTAAAATTCTAAGCAAGGAGGAAAAGACGTTGAAGAGAATCGATCCAAGTACACTCGATCTTAAAGATAATGTAGTTACTATCAACCGTGTTACTAAGGTTGTTAAGGGTGGTCGTACTTTCAGATTCGCAGCATTGGTTGTTGTTGGAGATGGAAACGGTCACGTTGGATGCGGCCTTGGTAAAGCAGCAGAAATTCCTGATGCTATCCGTAAAGGCAAAGAAGATGCTATGAAAAACATTATCTACGTTGAAAGAAACGACGTTGACAGTTTATATCATGGCACAACAGGCGCTTTCGGCAGTGCAAGCGTATTACTTATGCCAGCTGCAGAAGGTACTGGTGTTATTGCAGGTGGTCCTGCCCGTGCGGTATTGGAACTTGCAGGCATCCGTAATATCAGAACTAAATCCCTAGGTTCTAACAACAAACGTAACGTAGTTAGCGCAACTATCGCAGGTTTAGCAAGTGTTACAACACCTGAGCAGGTTGCTAAATTACGTGGCAAATCAGTTGAAGAAATCTTAGGTTAAGGAGGGAATTTAAGTGGCTGAAATAAAAATCACATTAGTGAAATCCACTATCGGTGCAATTCCGAAACATAAGAAAACAGTTCAGGCTTTAGGTTTGAAAAAAATCAACTCAAGCACAATTCAGCAAGATAACGTTGCCATCAGAGGCATGGTTAACCAGGTTAGCCACCTTGTAAAGGTAGAAGAGATATAAAAGAAGGAGGTGCTAATAAATGAACTTAGGCGAATTAAGACCAGTAGAAGGCTCTAATCCAAAAGCTTGGAGAAGAGGTAGAGGTCATGCTTCAGGAAACGGAAAAACTGCAGGCAGAGGCCATAAAGGACAGGGCGCTCGTTCTGGAACTGGCGGTAAGGCAGGCTTTGAAGGTGGACAGATGCCACTTTACAGACGTCTTCCAAAAAGAGGTTTCACTTGCAGAAACTCTAAAGAAATTATCGGCATTAACGTACACACATTAAACGCTTTCGATAACGGTGCTGTTGTTGACGTTGACGCATTAAAGGCTATCGGCCTTATCAGCAATCCTAAGGATGGAGTAAAAATCCTTGGCGTTGGTGAACTTGAAAAGAAATTGACAGTTAAAGTAAACTACTATAGCAAATCAGCTATTGAAAAAATTGAGGCAGCAGGCGGAAAAGCAGAGGTGATTTAATTGCTAAAATTATTCATCAACTCATGGAAAGTTAAGGATATTAGAAATAAAATCCTTTACACCTTGCTTATACTTGCTATAGTTAGACTTGGAGCTCATATTGCACTTCCTGGAATTGATGTAGTTGCAATTAAAGCAAGCCAAAGTGCATATTCTACAGGAACCCTTTACAATATCATTGCAGGAGGGTATAATTCAAGATGGTCTATAATGTCAATGGGTATTGGCCCTTACATTACAGCTTCTATTATTATTCAGCTTTTAACCGTAGCAATACCTAAGTTTGAACAGCTTAGCAAAGAGGGCGAGGAAGGTAGAAAGAAGATTTCTTCTTACACAAGATACCTTACTGTTATACTTGCAGCCGTTCAGGGTATTGGTATTACCTATAGTTATAAGAATATGTATTTAACAGACAACAAAATGATTTTTGTTGCTTCCGTTATCACTCTTATATGTGGAACTACATTTATTATGTGGTTGGCAGAGCAGATTACTGCAAAGGGTGTTTCAAATGGTTCATCAATGATTATCTTTGTTAACATTGTTTCTAACTTACCAAGTGGCATTCAGAGCCTTGTTTATTATGCGCAGAGCGGAAACGCTACTGGTATGATAAAGGTTGCAGCAGTTCTTTTGATTTTAATTGTTGTTCTTGTATTTATCATCTTCATTAATGAGGGTGAGAGAAAGATTCCAGTTCAGTATTCTTCTAAGATGGCAGGGCGCCGTTCATTCGGTGGTCAGGGTACTTTCATGCCAATTAAGGTAAATACGGCTGGTGTTATTGCTATTATCTTTGCAATTTCATTACTTCAATTCCCTCAAACTGTAAGCCAGTTTATTCCGGCAACAGGGGCTTTTGCCAAGGTTATTGAAGTATTAGATATGGCACACCCTATTGGTGCTGCGCTATATGTACTGCTTATTATTTTCTTTTCATATTTCTATACATCAATTGTTATTAACCCTAACGAGATTGCAGAAAATATGAAGAAAAATGGCGGTTTCATCCCTGGTATAAGGCCAGGACAGCCAACAAGTGCTTATGTAACAAGAGTTGTAAACAGAATCACCTTTTTTGGTGCTGTTGTATTTTCAGGTGTAGCGCTTGTTCCTATTATCCTTCAGTGGGTATTTGGCCTTAACGTTGGTTTTGGCGGTACAACGCTTATAATCGTTGTTGGTGTATGCCTTGACATTGTTAAGTCACTTGAATCTCAGCTTTTGATGAGACACTACAAAGGATTTTTAAATGACTAATACCGTACTTTTGGGAAATGCGCTGCATTTCCCAAGGGTCGGAAGACAATTTGTTGAAAAGAGGGAAAGCATATGAAATTAGTACTTATTGGTGCTCCGGCAGCAGGTAAGGGTACTCAGGCCAGAAAGCTTATTGCTCGTTATGGTTTAGCTTACATTTCCACTGGCGACATGCTTAGAGAAGAAGTTGCCAAAGAGTCTGAACTTGGTCTTAATGTGAAGAACGTTATGGCTTCTGGTGGACTTGTATCGGACGAAATGATAATTGCAATTGTTAAAGAACGCATTAAAGCGGATGATTGCAAAAACGGTTTTATTTTAGACGGCTTCCCACGTACAGTTGTTCAAGCTAAAAAGCTTGATGAACTTATCGGAAACATCGACAAAGCAATATATATCAATGCTCCTGATGAAGTTATGCTTGAAAGAATTACAGCGCGTGAAACCTGCCCTAAATGTGGTGCTTCATACAACAAAATTGCCATTCCTTCAAAGGTTGCGGGCATTTGTGATGTGTGTGGCGAGAAGCTTATGCAGCGTAAGGATGATACACTTGAAGCAGGCAAAGCCCGCTTGAAGACATTCCACGAGCAAAGCGAGCCACTTGTAGAGTACTATAATGCACAGGGATATCTTTTTGAGGTTGACGGTCTTAAGGGCGCAGACAACATCTTTAATGATATTGCCGGCGAACTAGGAGAGCGAGCTTAATGGCTATAATCATAAAATCAGAGGAACAAATTGAAAAAATGCGTGTGGCAGGAGGAATTTTAAGCAGGCTTTGGGGAATACTTGAAGCTGAAATTCATCCAGGTATAACTACTTTGGAATTGGATAAAATTGCAGAAGATTATATCTTAAGTCAAGGGGCTAAACCTTCCTTTAAAGGGTACGGTGGATTCCCGGGAACTATATGTGCCTCCGTTAACAATGAAATTATTCACGGAATACCAAGTTTAAGAAAGCTTAGAGATGGCGATATTATTAGTATCGACATGGGTTCTTATATTGGCGGGTATCATGGCGATTGTGCCAGAACCTTTCCAGTAGGAGAAATTTCCGCTGAAGACCAAAAGCTTATTGATGTTACAAGGCAGAGTTTTTTTGAAGGGATTAAGTTTGCACGTGAGGGGTGTCATTTATATGAAATCTCGGTAGCGGTGCAAAAGCATGTTGAAGAAAACGGTTTCTCAGTTGTAAGAGATTATGTTGGACACGGCATTGGCAGAAATCTTCATGAAGACCCAGCGATACCTAACTACAGGCAGGTTGGTCGTGGACCAAGGCTTCAAAAGGGTATGGTATTAGCAATTGAGCCTATGGTTAACGCAGGAACTTTTAAGCTTGAGGTACTTGAGGATGGTTGGACAGCAGTTACAGCAGATGGACGCAATGCAGCGCATTATGAAAACACTATTGTAATTACTGAAGGAGAACCTGAATTACTTACCCTTTAAAACAGGATGCTTTATTTAAAATCACAATTTGAGGTGAGTATAATGGAATACACCCAAGGTCAAGTGGTTTATTCAAAGAGCGGACATGACAAGACTTTGCCATTTATAGTACTATCCGTTGACGGTGATTATTTATTACTGGCAGATGGCAAGTTACGCACACTTGAACATCCTAAAAGAAAAAAAATTAAGCATGTTCAGAAAACAAACTATATCTGTTATAATATAAAGGAAAAGCTTGAAAACAACAGCTACCTGCTAGATGCAGATATATCAAAGGCGCTGAAGGAATTCGGCCAAAGATAGTTAAGGAGGTTCTAACGTGTCTAAAGATGATGTTATAGAGGTAGAAGGAACCGTATTGGAAAAATTACCTAATGCTATGTTTCAGGTTGAACTTGAAAACGGGCATAAAATTTTGGCACATATTTCTGGCAAGCTTCGTATGAATTTTATTCGAATTTTACCAGGCGACAAAGTACTCATTGAAATGTCTCCTTATGATCTTACAAAGGGTAGAATTATCTGGAGAGCAAAATAAGCAAGGATTTAGAAAGGAGAAATCACAATGAAGGTTAGACCATCTGTAAAACCAATGTGTGAAAAATGCAGAATTATCAAAAGAAAAGGTCGTGTAATGGTTATTTGTGAGAATCCAAAACACAAACAGAAACAGGGCTGATAAAGGCAAATTAGTATGGCTTGATATAGGTGCATGAAACCTTGAAAGCAAATCGGGTAAAATCCGTCATTTTGTTAACGGCTAGTCTTGTTTTTAAGGGCGGCTGACAGTTAGTTCTGTTTCCTTAAAAAACACAGCTGTGAAGAAAATAACTATTGACTAGATAAATGATATTTTAATTTTAAATGGAGGTGCAAAGTACACATGGCACGTATCGCTGGTGTAGATTTACCAAGAGAAAAACGCGTTGAAATCGGCCTTACTTATGTATACGGTATTGGACATTCTAGCGCTGTTAGAATTTTAAAAGAAACAGGCGTTAACCCTGATACAAGAATCAGAGATTTAACTGATGATGAAGTGGCTAAGATTCGTGAAGCAATTGACAAATCACAGACTGTAGAGGGTGATTTAAGAAGACAAGTCGCTCTTAACATCAAACGTCTTGTTGAAATTGGTTGTTATAGAGGCATTCGTCATAGAAAAGGTCTTCCAGTAAGAGGACAGAAAACTAAAACAAATGCTAGAACAAGAAAAGGTCCTAGAAAAACTGTTGCAAATAAGAAGAAATAAGTAAGAGGAGGGTAATGGTCAAATGGCAAAGAAAGCTGTTAAGAAAGCGACTACTCGTAGACGTCGTGACAAAAAGCATGTAGAGCGTGGTCAGGCACATATCCAGTCCACTTTCAATAATACAATCGTAACAATTACAGATACAGCAGGTAATGCTCTCGCATGGGCAAGTGCTGGTCAGTTAGGCTTCAGGGGCTCAAGAAAATCAACTCCTTATGCAGCACAGATGGCGGCAGACACTGCAGCTCAGGCTTGCACAGACTTTGGTCTTAAGGCAGTTGAAGTATTTGTTAAAGGTCCAGGTTCAGGACGTGAGGCAGCAATCCGTGCGCTTCAGGCAGCAGGTCTTAGTGTAACAATGATTAAAGATGTTACACCTGTTCCACATAACGGATGCAGACCACCAAAACGCAGAAGAGTCTAATTAGGAGGTGCAAAAATAAATGGCAAGAGATATGGTACCAGTTCTTAAAAGATGTAGATCACTTGATCTCGATCCTATCTTTTTAGGAATTGAAAAAAAATCTAAAAAACAACCATTGAATACAAGAAAGAAAATGAGCGAGTACGGTATTCAAATGAGAGAAAAACAGAAAGCTAAATTCATTTACGGCGTTCTTGAAAAACAGTTCAGAGGCTACTATGCTAAAGCTGTTAAAATGGCTAAAAAAGAAGGTATTCCTGGTGAAAACTTACTTATTTTATTAGAGCTTAGACTTGATAACGCTATGTTTAGACTTGGATATGGCAGAACAAGAAAAGAAGCTAGACAGATTGTTCGTCACAAACATGTTTTTGTTAACGGCAAACCTGTTGATATTCCTTCATACCAGCTTAATGTTGGCGATGTAGTGGAAATCAGAGAAAAATATAAGAGTGCTCAGAGATACAAAGATATCATAGAATCAACTGGTTCAAAAGTTGTTCCTGCATGGTTATCAGCAAATCATGACGCTTTAAGCGGCACAGTTGTTGCTAAACCACAAAGAGCAGACATTGATATTCCGGTTCAGGAAACTTTCATCGTAGAGCTCTACTCAAAATAATAAAAATTGTAGAATTAAGTTCCCTCGCCCATTTTGGGAGAGGGTGCTTCGTTCTTTATTTTTTAGCAGTGGAAAAATTTCCCTGCTTTGTAAAGTTTAACAAGCTGCATTTGCAGCACAAATTTAATCCACAGGGGAGGTTTGAATAGTGTTCGAGTTTGAGAAACCTCGTATCGAAATTGCTGAAATGGCACAGGACGGAACATATGGACGTTTTGTTGTTGAGCCCCTTGAAAGAGGATATGGAACAACTCTTGGCAATTCACTTAGAAGAATTTTATTATCTTCATTACCTGGCGTTGCAGTTAGTAACGTAAAAATTGATGGCGTTCTTCACGAATTCAGTACAGTTACAGGCGTAAAAGAAGATGTTACAGAAATTATTCTGAACCTGAAGGGCCTAGCAATTAAAAACACAAGTGACAGCTTCGAGCCCAAAGTGGCATACATTGACATTGAGGGCGAAGGTGAAGTAAAGGGTTCCGACATCAAGGCAGACAGTGATATTGAGATTATGAACCCAGACCACCATATCGCTACATTAAGCGGTGGACCTAACAGCAAGCTTTATATGGAAATTACCATAACAAGAGGCCGCGGATATGTTGGCAGCGACAAAAATAAAAAAGACGACCAGCCAATCGGTATGCTTCCTGTAGACTCAATCTATACACCTGTAAGCAGAGTGAACTTCCTTGTTGAAAATACAAGAGTTGGTCAAATTACTGACTACGACAAGCTTACATTAGAGGTGTGGACAAACGGAACAATTACACCGGATGATGCAGTTAGCTATGGTGCAAAAATATTAAACGAACACCTTAACCTTTTTGTTGACCTTTCCGAGAACGCTAAGAACGCGGAAATTATGGTTGAAAAAGAGGAGGGCAAGAAGGAAAAAGTTCTTGAAATGAGTATTGAAGAACTTGACCTTTCAGTTCGTTCTTACAACTGCCTTAAACGTGCAGGCATTAATACCGTTGAAGACCTTGCAAGCAAGACCGAAGACGAAATGATGAAAGTACGTAACCTTGGACGAAAGTCTTTAGAAGAGGTTTTAAACAAAATGGCAGAGCTTGGTTTAGCTTTAAGACCAAGTGACGAATAATTACTATTAAAATTATTGGCCGCAAAATTGCATACAAACGTAAGACCGAAAGCGCAGTTTGTTTGGGGTAAATTTTGCAGAAACAGGAGGATTTAAAATGACCGGTTCAGGATATAGAAAGCTTGGTAAAACAGCACCACAGAGAAAAGCACTTTTAAGAAATCAGGTTACAAACCTTTTATACCACGGAAAAATCACTACGACTGAAACAAGAGCTAAAGAAGTTAAAAGAATCGCTGAAAAGATGATTACTCTTGCAATTAAAGAAAAAGATAACTTCGAAAACGTTGAAGTGACAGCTAAAGTTGCTAAAAAAGATGCGAACGGCAACCGTGTTAAAGAAACTGTTAACGGCAAAAAAGTTACTGTATACGATGAAGTTAAGAAAACAATCAAGAAGGACAATGCTTCAAGATTGAATGCAAGAAGGAAAATGCTTAGCTATCTTTACCCTGTAACAGAAGTACCAAAGGATGGCAGAAAAGCAAGAACTCTTTCAAAAGAAGTTGACATGTGTGCTAAACTTTTTGATGAAGTTGCACCTAAATATGTTGACCGTAAGGGTGGTTATACAAGAATGATTAAGCTTGGCGCACGTAAGGGCGACGCAGCTGAAATGGTTATTCTTGAACTTGTGTAATTAAATACAGGTACTGCTTAATGCTTTAGGCATTAATTATGGGGATTAAGTCAGCTTAATCCCCATTTAAGTATGTAAAGGTATGGCTTAAAAAATATAATAATATAGATTGTTGTATTTTTTAAACTATACGCAAGGATGGTGAATAAAATGGATTTTATGGTGAAGTCAAATAATTTGAAATATGAATATACCAGAACATTTGAGGCAGACAAAGAAACACGAACCGAAACCTTTTTGGCATTGGATAATGTTAATATTGATATTGAAAGAGGTAGCTTTGTTGCAATTTTGGGCCATAATGGTTCGGGAAAATCCACCTTTGCAAAACAAATTAATGCCTTAATTACCCCAACAGAGGGTACTTTGTGGGTTAATGGCTACGATACTAAAAAGGAAGAATTCATCTGGGATATACGACAAAGTGCAGGTATGGTTTTTCAAAATCCAGACAACCAGATTGTTGCTACAATTGTGGAGGAGGATGTAGCCTTCGGCCCTGAAAACCTTGGCATTGAGCCTTCCCAAATACGTAAAAGAGTTGATGCAGCTCTTGAAACGGTTGGAATGAGCGCATTCAAAAAGCACGCACCAAGCAAGCTTAGTGGTGGGCAGAAGCAGAGAATTGCCATAGCTGGAGTGTTGGCTATGAAGCCTAAATGTATTGTTTTGGACGAGCCAACAGCTATGCTTGATCCAGAAGGAAGAAAAGACGTAATAGAAACAATTAAGCGTCTTAACAGAGAAGAGGGCATTACAATAGTGCTTATTACCCACTACATGGACGAAACTGTTAATGCAGACAAGGTTATTGTTATTGATAATGGAATTGTAGTTATGGAAGGTACTCCACGAGAGATATTTGTTCAGGTGGATAGGCTAAAATCTTACGGCTTGGATGTTCCGCAGGTAACAGAGGTTGCCTACAACCTTAGAAAAAGAGGAATAAATATTCCGGCAGACGTACTTACGCCGGAGGAAATGGTGGGTGCGATATGTCAATTAAAATCAACAATTTAACTCACATTTATAATGAAGGAACAGCTATGGCGAAAACAGCTATAGATAATATAACTTTTGAAATTAACGATGGCGAATTTATTGGACTTATAGGGCATACAGGCAGTGGGAAAAGCACCTTTATTCAACACCTTAATGCGCTTATTAAACCAACAAGAGGAGAAATATTGCTTAATGGCGTAGATATAAACGCTGATAAAACAAAGCTTAAAACTATAAGACAAAGGGTTGGGCTTGTGTTTCAGTACCCAGAGCATCAACTTTTTGAAATGACCGTATATAAAGACGTTTGCTATGGGCCCACAAACCTTGGGTTAAGTATAGATGAAATTGACCAACGGGCAAAAAGAGCCCTTGAAACTGTGGGCATAGGAGAGGAAATTTATGAAAAATCTCCATTTGAGTTAAGCGGAGGTCAGAAAAGACGTGTTGCCATAGCTGGAATATTGGCTATGCAGCCAGAGGTGCTTATTTTGGACGAGCCAACAGCAGGTCTTGACCCTAAGGGAAGGGACGAAATACTGAATGCTATAAAGGAAATGCACAAAAGTCTGGGCATTATTGTTATTCTTGTATCTCACAGCATGGAAGATGTTGCCCGTCTTGTAGATCGCATAATAGTAATGCACCAAGGTAAAATAGCTGTTACGGGAACTCCAAAAGAAGTGTTTGGTCAGGCAAAAATGCTTGAAAGTATTGGTCTTGCAGCACCCCAAGTAAGCTATGTTATGATGGGGCTTAAGGGAAAAGGATTTAATGTACCGCAAGATGTTTACACAATTGATGAGGCAACAAAGGTGCTTTATTCTCTGTTAAAGCAGGTGAAATAAATGATACGAGACATTACAATTGGACAATATTATATGGTAGACTCGCCAATACATAGGCTTGATCCACGCCTTAAGCTTATTTCTACTTTCGTGTATGTAATTTGCTTATTCATCATTAATGATGTGTATACCTATGCTTTTTCTATATTGGCGCTGGCAGGGATAATTGCATCATCAAAAGTACCCCTTAAATTTATTATGCGTGGCATTAAAAGTATTATAATAATTATAATTCTTACGGCAATAATAAATGTGCTTACTACAAAGGGTACTCATATATTGTATGAGTTGGGGTGGTTCACCGTAACCCTTGAAGGCGTTCATATGGCTACAAAGATGGTTATTAGGCTTATAATGCTTATCGTAAGCTCATCGTTATTAACCCTTACAACAACACCTATACAGCTTACAGATGGTATAGAGTACCTTCTAAAGCCTTTTGGGAAAATAGGAGTACCTTCCCATGAAATAGCGATGATGATGACTATTGCATTAAGATTTATACCTACGCTACTAGATGAAACAGACAAAATTATGAAGGCGCAGCAGGCAAGAGGTGCTGACTTTGAAACAGGCGGGCTGATGCAAAAAGCGAAAAGCCTTGTACCTATTTTGGTGCCGTTGTTTATTTCTGCATTTAGGCGTGCAGATGAACTTGCAATGGCTATGGAGGCAAGGTGCTATCATGGCGGAGATAACCGAACAAGAATGAATGTGATGGTACTGCAAAAAATTGATTACTATGCTATAGCGGTGGTTTGTGGATTTGTAGGGTGTATTGTTGCAATTATGTTGGTGATGAGATGAAAAAGAAAATACTACTTACAGTTGCATATGACGGCAGTGGATATTATGGGTGGCAGAAACAGGCAGATAAAACCTATCCTACTGTGCAGGAGACTTTTGAAAAGGCTTTAAGTGCATTTTTTAGGGTAGAGGTTGTTTGCGTTGGCGCAAGCCGTACAGATAGGGGAGTACACGCACTTGGGCAAAGGGCAACTATTGAGGTAGATACTACAGTACCTACAGAAAAAATTCCATTGGCATTGCATTCGTTTTTGCCAGAGGATATAGTTGTAGTTGACGCAGTTGATGTGGATGAAGAGTTCCATCCTAGGTTTGACTGTGTGTGTAAACAATATGAATATAAAATTTATAATGCTAAATTCAGAAATCCTATTTATAGAAAATATTCTGAATTTAATCATAAAAAGCTGGACATAATAACCATGAATGATGCGGCACAGGTGCTTGTGGGAAAGCATGATTTTAAGGCTTTTGCAGCCTCAGGATTTAGTTCAAAAACTTCTGTGCGTACAATTTTTGGTATTTCAGTTGAAAAAAGTGGCGAATTTGTCATAATTAAGGTTATGGGGGATGGGTTTTTATATAATATGGTAAGAATTATTGCAGGAACCCTTATAATGGTTGGCCAGGGCAAAATCTCCAAACCTCAGCTTGAAGACATACTTTTTAGCTGTGATAGAACCAAAGCAGGTAAGACGGCAGGACCTGAAGGATTGACCTTAGTAAATATTAAGTATGAAAATTATTGATTTTGTGCTTGACACACGTGGGTCAATGTAATATAATTGTTCTGTTCGAGTGCCACTTTTAAACTCGTTAGCCCCGAGTTTTAAATATAATTAATGTAGTGGTTTTTAAGTTTTTTTAAGCTTGAAGCACCCCACACGCTGACGGCAGGCGAAAAATTTGAAAACGGTTAAGTTTTGAGGAGGTTAATAACTATGAGAACAACATACATAGCTAATCCAGCTGATATCGAAAGAAAATGGTATGTTGTAGACGCTAGTGGTAAAACATTAGGCCGTCTTGCATCAGAAATTGCAAAGGTATTAAGAGGAAAGAATAAGCCAGTTTACACATCATTTGTTGATACAGGAGATTATGTAATCGTTGTAAATGCAGAAAAGATTGCTGTAACAGGTAAAAAGTTAGATCAGAAACTTTACACACACCACACAGGTTACATTGGTGGTTTAAAGCAGGTTACTTTAAAGAGAATGCTGGAAACAAAGCCAGAAGCAGTTATTACACACGCTATAAAGGGCATGCTTCCTAAAAATACACTTGGTAGAAACATGATTAAGAAACTTCACGTTTATGCAGGCCCAGAACATGAACATGCAGCTCAGAAACCAGAAGTTTTAGAAATCAACATTTAATAGGATTCGGAAGGAGGAAGCAAAATGGCAGTAGCAAGATATTACGGCACAGGTAGAAGAAAATCTTCTGTAGCTAGAGTATATTTAGTACCTGGCAACGGAAACGTTACTATAAACAAAAAAAGTATTGATGAATATTTTGGTCTTGAAACATTAAAGCTTATTGTTCGTCAGCCACTTGAGCTTACAGAAACAGGAGCTAAGTTTGACGTATTGGTTAACGTGCATGGCGGTGGTTACACAGGTCAGGCAGGTGCTATCAGACACGGTATTTCAAGAGCTTTACTTGAGGCAGATGTAGATTACAGACCATCATTAAAGAAGGCTGGTTTCTTAACTCGTGACCCAAGAATGAAAGAAAGAAAGAAATATGGACTTAAGGCAGCTCGTCGTGCTCCTCAGTTTAGCAAGAGATAATTATTTATTATCAAACATAAGTGCCTATACGGTTTTGCCGTGTGGGTACTTTTTTTATCTAAATGTTTAGGCAATTAAAAGTTGTAATAAGACCAAATTTTTACTATTTATTAAACTACAGAACAAAACGACTATTTGAAAATAATACGAACAGGCGCATAACTTATTTTTATGATATATATTAATATAAATTATCTTATGTTATCATGTAAAATAAGAGTAAGATGAAAATATATTATTCAAATACTTTTTGTGTTTTAACTACCTGGGAGGACATCATAATATGGCAAATAATGAACAACTTAAACAGGATTCATCTGTGTTGATGGGGGAACTAAAGGCTGCCAACAAAAATATGGGAAAAGTTATTAATTCAATTCAGCAAATTGCAAGGCAAACAAATCTAATATCATTAAATTCTGCAATTGAAGCTGCTCGTGCTGGTGAAGCAGGGCGTGGATTCAGTGTTGTATCTGATGAAATCAAAAAGTTAGCAACAGAGAGCCTGCATACAACTGAAGAAAGCAGGGAAATAATTGAGGTAATTCAGAAAAAAGCAAATGAAGTAATGGCCGTAAGAACGGCAGATGTGGCATATGATACCATTGATAAGATTGATAGAAATTTATTCGAAAGAAATTGTGATGCACAGGCTTGGGCAAAGTTTGACAAAGTAGTAGGTTGTCTTGATAGCAAAACTTCCGAAAATGTTTCCATAGCCTGTATGCTATTAAAAAATTTGGTGGAAATTTATGAAGTTTATATTGACCTTTTTGTACTTAACACTGAAGGCAAAATAATTGCAGCTGGTGTAAAACAACAATTAATTGGTACTGATGTAAGTGATAAGGATTGGTTTATTGAAGCAAAAAATGCAAATGCTATATCGGTTAGTGATTTGTATTTATCTTCTTTGGATAATCTTTATACAGTTGCTTATACTTGCCCTGTAAGAAGCAAAGAAGGGCAAATTATAGGGTATTTTTCTACACGTTTTAATTGGGATTTTATTTATGATATTATTGATTCAGCAAAAGTAGGGGAAAAAGGAAACCTTTGGATTATAAATAAAGAAGGATTTGTAATTGCCTGCCGAAACCGCAAGGGGATATTGGTAGATAATATTAAGAATTTAAAGGCAGCTCAAAATGCTATGAATAATGAAAAATATGGTCATATTTTAGAAAATGATGCTTATGGAAATTCAAAAATTTATGGCTATGCACATACCAGAGGCTATAATGCCTATATGGGCAAAAACTGGTCTGCTGTAATTCTTGAAATTATTTAAGCTTTTATATAAAAACATCTAGTAAATGAACGATGTGAGGAGAGGATTTGAGTCACATAACAATCAACAACGCCCTGAAAACTTTATTGCTTATGGGGTGTTTTTTATTTGAAAAGTGCTTGCGTTTGCGGCAAAGGAATAAATGCAATGTTACAACCTGTATATGGTTGTTTGAATTGCGAAAATATGCTATAATATGTTTTTAAGGGGGTGGCGCAAATGGTGAATGAAAATGACCTTAATGCAGTGGTTGATGAAGATATACTATATTGCAAAAGCGTTTGGAGCAAATACTCTCATGATGCACAACAAATGGAAAGCTTGTTTAATACAATGCTTTTTAAGTATGTTAATGTGATAGAAGGCTTTGCAGATGGTATGGAGGTTATTTCTGGCTATGAGGAAAAAGCCAAAATTGCCGAAGCCCTTAGAAATAATGTAGACTTGATAATTAAGAGGTTGGAGATTTTTAAAACCCTTGGATATAAATGCCAAAGCCTTAGGGAATACTATCTTTCCGAAGACGTTAGTGGATGTGCAGTTAACGTAGGTTTTAACGAGGCACGCAGATTTTTTTCTGAAACAGCAAAGATTGGTATTGTTGAAAAAAAAGAAATCACAGATAAAATAGATGAAATAGAAGAAATATGTATTTCTATAGACACAAAAAAAGCAAAATGGGACAAGCTAAGACCATACGTAATTTGGGCATCTGGCAAGGATGTTGAAATTGCCATGTTAATATTGTCACTTATACAGAAAATTAATTAATAACAGATGAGGTAATTTGAATGAAGAGTGTGGCAAGCTTTGCACTGGGATGCAAGGTAAATCAGGTGGAGAGCGAGGCAATTGCAGAAGCTTTTGCGAAGAGAGGATATAGTGTTGTAAGTATTGATGAAAGTGCTGACATATATGTAATTAACACATGCACGGTAACAAATTTGGGGGATAAAAAAAGCCGTCAGCTTATTAGAAGATGTAAAAAACAAAATCCACAGGCGCTAGTGGTGGTTGCTGGTTGTTATGCACAAACGGCACCGGAAGAAATAAAGGCAATTGAAGGCGTTAACATAGTGTTGGGAACTAAGGGAAGAAATGAAATAGTTGATGAAGTTGAAAAATATAGGGCAGAAATGGGCATAGTTAACCATGTAGGCGAAATTATGGCTGAAAAAATGTTTGAGCCTATTTCTATTCACAAGCTTATGGGAAGAACTCGTGCGTATCTTAAAATACAAGATGGTTGCAGTCAGTTTTGCTCCTATTGCATTATTCCTTATGCAAGAGGCCCTGTAAGAAGCAGATATGAAGACGAAGTGATAAACGAGGTTAAAATTCTTGCAGAAAATGGGTTTAAAGAAGTGGTGCTTACGGGCATTCATATTGCAAGCTATGGGAAGGAACTTCATAATACCAACCTTTTGCAGGTTATTGAAAAAATACACCCTATTGAAGGTATTGAAAGAATACGTTTTAGCAGCATAGAACCCAATATAGTAAGTGAAGAGTTTATGGCAGGTTTAAGCCGACTAGGTAAGGTATGCCATCATTTTCACCTTTCACTGCAAAGTGGCTGCGACAGAACTCTTAAAACAATGAATCGCAAGTATACTGCTGAAAAATATTTAAAAGCTGTGGAAATTATAAGAAAGTATTGGAAAGATGCTGCAATTACAACAGATATAATTGTTGGATTTCCAGGGGAAACAGACCAAGACTTTATAGAAAGCTATGAGTTTGCAAAAAAAGTTGGTTTTTCTAAAATACATGTCTTTCCATATTCACCTAAGAAAGGCACACCAGCAGAAAAAATGGACTGCCAGATTGCGCCACAAGTGAAAGCAGAGCGAAGTCGTGTTCTCATTGAACTTAGCGACAAAATGGCACAGAATTTTATTAATAATTTTATAAATAAAGAGGTAGATGTTCTTTTTGAACAAAGCCACATTGAGCGAGAATTTGTGGGTCATACCTCCAATTATATAAATGTTACCGTTAAAAGTGATGAAAACATTAAGAATAAAATTCTTAGAGTAAAGCTTACAAATGCTGAAAAAGACAGAGTTTTTGGTGATATATGCTGAAAAATGTTGTTTTTGTAAAGCTAATGAAAATAAATAGTGTTTGCATAATATGCCAATATATATTATCATTAGTTGTATGTATATTATTTTTTAATTCTATATATTGTTATTTTACATTAGCGGTAAATACGGAGAGTGATTAACTTGGATAAAAACTTGAATGAAACAATGCAGTTTGACGGACTAGCAAAAGAACTTGACAATGAAGCAAAAAGGATTATACTTACAGTTTACGATGCTCTTAAAGAAAAAGGCTATAACCCTGTTAATCAGATTGTTGGATATATTCTTTCCGGTGACCCTACCTACATTACAAGCTTCAATAATGCCAGAGTGCTTATACGCAAGTTGGAAAGAGATGAATTGTTGGAAGAACTGGTTGAAAATTATATAGCAAAGAATAATAAATAAGGTGTGATAATTTGCGTGTTTTAGGTTTGGATTATGGCGATAAAACGGTTGGTGTTGCCGTTAGCGACCCCTTTGGATGGACTGCACAGGGGCTTGAAATAATAAAAAGAAACAGTGAAAACGAATATAAGCAAAGCCTTGGAAGGCTGGCAGAATTAATAAAAGAATACGAAGTGGATACAATAGTACTTGGATACCCTTTGAACTTGGATGGTTCCGTTAGTGAAAGATGTAAAAAAACAGAAGCTTACAAAGAACGAATTGAAAGAAGATTCACAGGAATATCCGTAGTTTTGTGGGATGAAAGGCTTAGCACTGTTGCAGCAGCAAATTTTTTGATGGAAGCGGGCTTAAACAACGTGCAAAGAAAAGGCGTAATAGACAAGATGGCAGCAGTATATATTTTGCAGGGATATCTTAACTCGATAAAAAAATAAAAGGAGATTATTAAAATGGGATTTGAAAATGATTTTGAAGAATTCGAAACAATTATGTTAACAGATGAAAATGGCGAAGAAGTAGAATTTGCTGTAATAGATGCAGTTGAGGCAGAGGGAAAGAACTATATACTTGTACTTGAAGCAGACCTCTTGGATGACGAAAATGCAGAGGCAATGATACTTAAAAAGACAGCTGAAGACGGAGAAGAAGTAAATTATGAACTTATAGAAGATGATGCTGAATTTGATAAGGTTGCAGAACTTTTTCAGAACGCAAACGATGAGTATGATGTTGAAATAGAAGACTAATTATAGTCTTTTAGATAAAAAATCCAATTTACGGATAAGACGTAAGACGCTGGGCTGTATGGTTATCTTAAAAAGAGGACATATGTGTGGTGTTATCTTTTAAGGTATGGTTTTAAGGCAGTCTTATTTGTGTGTGCAAATTAATTTACCCCATATACGGATGGGTTTTTTGGTTGCATAAAACAATGTATTTTTGGAATTAATAAAATAAAAGCAGACGATTCTTGATGGCTTAATATTAGCTGTGAAGATAGTGCTGTGATGGACGGAAAAAATTATAATGTAGAAGAAGGAGGAGTTTTTTTGGCTACAAAAAAACCAAAACTTAAGGTAATATCTCTGGGAGGACTTCACGAGATCGGGAAAAACTTGACAGTATTTGAGTATAATCAGGATATTATTATTGTAGATTGCGGACTTGCGTTCCCAGAGGATAATATGCTTGGAATTGACTTAGTTATTCCAGACATTACCTATTTGAAAAAAAATGTTGATAAAATTAGAGGTATTTTACTTACCCATGGACATGAAGACCATATTGGTGCATTGCCTTATGTTCTTAAAGAAATTAATGTGCCTGTGTTTGGAACACGTTTAACACTTGGCCTTTTGGAAAACAAGCTTAAGGAACATGGGCTTTTAGATAAAACAACAAGACATGTGATTGTACCAGGAGAAAATGTGAAGCTGGGTCAGTTTAAGGTTGAGTTTATACACACAAATCACTCAATTGCAGATGCTGTTGCCATGGCTATTACAACACCTGTTGGCGTTGTTGTACACACAGGCGATTTTAAAATTGATTATACACCTATTGATGGTGATATTTTGGATCTGCACCGTTTTGCAGAACTTGGCAAGGAAGGCATTTTACTGCTTTTAAGTGATAGTACAAATGCTGAAAGAAAAGGCTTTACTATATCAGAAAAAAGCGTTGGCGCTGTGTTTGATAAGATTTTTGAAGATACACCCAAGAACCGAATTATGGTTGCTACATTCTCTTCAAACATACACCGTATTCAGCAGATAATTAATTCTGCACATAAAACAAAACGTAAGGTTGCTATTATTGGAAGAAGTATGGTTAATGCGGTTAGAACAAGTACCGAGCTTGAGTATCTTAATATTCCGCCAAATACCATTATTGATATTTCTGAAATTAAAAACTATTCTGATGAACAACTGGTAATTATTACTACAGGTTCTCAGGGTGAAACCATGAGTGCACTCTCAAGAATTTCATCAAGTGACCATAGACAGGTTACAGTGAAGCCAGGGGATAAAATTATTATCAGTGCATCAAGCATACCTGGTAATGAAAAAAGCATTTTAAAGGTAATAAATGAGCTTATTAAAAGGGGAGCAGACGTGGTTTACGGAGATATGGAAGAAATTCATGTTTCTGGTCACGCCCGAGAAGAAGAGCTTAAGCTTATGCTTGCTTTAACAAGACCACAATACTTTATGCCTGTGCATGGAGAATATATTCATCTTTCTGCACACAAAAAGCTTGCTATTTCAATGGGAATACCAAAGGAAAATATTTTCATGATGAGTATCGGTGAAGTTCTTGAAGTTTCTAAAAAAGACGCAAGAATAAACGGAACTGTTCCAAGCGGTCAGCTTTTGGTTGATGGTTTGGGTGTAGGCGATGTTGGCAATATTGTATTGCGTGATAGAAAACATTTAAGCGAGGATGGCTTAATGGTGGTTGTTGTAAGCATGGAAAAAGAAAGTGGTGCTATGCTTGCAGGGCCAGATATAATATCTCGTGGTTTTGTGTATGTACGTGAATCTGAAAAGCTTATGGAGGGCGCAAGAAAGGCTGTTGCCGATGCCCTTGATAAATGTGATTTTTCGGGTACAGTTGGTTGGTCATATATTAAAAATCTAATTAGGGATACACTTAAAGATTATGTATGGCAAACAACTAAACGAAGCCCTATGATACTTCCTATAATTATGGAAGTGTAGAAAATTAAACTGTAACGGGTAAAACATATGCTTTTAAGAAAGCTGCTTTAAGGTGAAAACTGCCTTAAAGTGGCTTTTTATGTGCGGTGCTTTTGTAGACAAACACAGTGTTTACGTGTATACTTAAATAATTGAAAGGCGGGAATAAAATGGCAGAGTCAATTTCAAAAATTAAGGAAACGCTTGATAGTTTGGTAGTGACGGATATACCTAAGGCAGTTACAGAATTTAAGGTAGATGAGCGCAAAGGCGTTTTAAAGCTTGTAGCTAGTGCCGAAAAGAGGTATCAAAATTATTTGAATGAGCTTAAACGCCTTGAAGAAATTTCTGCCTATGAAAAAGAGTGCTACTTAAACGGCTGTACATATGTTGCGGGTATAGATGAGGTTGGCAGAGGGCCTTTGGCTGGGCCTGTTGTTACAGCAGTGGTTATACTTAAACAAGGCGCAATTATTGAAGGAATAAACGACAGTAAAAAGCTTTCAGAGGCGAAAAGGGAAGAATTGTACGACATAATTATAAAGGAAGCTGTGGATTATTCTATTGGTATTGTCTCTCCAGCGGAAATAGATGAAATAAATATACTACAGGCAACCTACAAGGCTATGCAACAATGTATAGATGGGCTGAAAGTTAAACCGGATTATATTTTGGTTGATGCTGTAACCATACCCAATATACAAATAAAACAAAAAGGGATTATAAAGGGTGATGCAAAAAGCATATCAATAGGTGCGGCAAGCATTGTGGCTAAGGTTACAAGGGACAGGATGATGAAGGATTATGCACAAATTTTTCATGAGTATGATTTTGAACAAAACAAAGGTTATGGTTCGTCTAAACATATTGAAGCTATTAAGCAAATTGGTATTTGTCCAATTCACAGGCGCAGTTTTGTGAAAAACTTTATATGAGGTTAAATATGACTGGCAAAGAAGAAAATAAGCAAAAAGGTGATATTGGCGAAGCCCTTGCAGTAAAAATTTTGAAAAAAAAAGGATATACTATACTTGATAAAAACTTTAGGCTTAGAACTGGTGAAATAGATATAATTGCAAAGCATAAAGGTTATATTGTATTTGTGGAGGTAAAATATAGGCTGAATATTGATAAAGGAAATCCGGCTGAAGCTGTGGATTTCCGAAAGCAACAAAAAATTATTGCCACTGCAAAAAACTATATACAAAGAAACAGTCTTTACGATGGTGATTTCAGATTTGATGTAATGGAAATAATTGGAGGGGAAAAACCCCTTTACAGACACATAGAAAATGCCTTTGGGGAGTAATAAATTATGAAACTTTGTGAAAAAAACGGGGTGAAGTTCTTCACTTTTGAAAATATAGAAAAAATGGGAATTGTAAATCACTGCTTTTCTACAAGAATTGGCGGTGTTAGCGAGGGAAAATTATCAAGCCTTAACTTGGGCTATAATCGTGGCGACAATAGGGAAAGCGTTACAGAAAATTTTAAACGTATATGTGAAGCTAACCATATGGATTACAAAAAAATGGTTTTTGGAAAGCAGATACATGATACTAAAATAAAAACCGTTACAAAGAATAACTGCGGTTGCGGCATCGTTTTTGAAAGCCAGATAGATGGTTTTGATGGTTATATAACGAATGAGCCAGAGGTGGTTTTAGTTACATTTCATGCCGATTGTGTGCCGTTATTTTTTGTAGATAAAGCAAAAAAGGTAATAGGCCTTTCTCATTCAGGCTGGAAGGGCACTGTACGAAAAATGGTCAAGGCAACTGTCCAAGAGATGCAAAGGGTTTTTGGCTGTAATCCTACAGATATAGTTGCTGCCATTGGCCCTTCAATTGGTGGGTGCTGTTTTCAGGTGGACAAACCTGTTGTGGATGAATTTATAAATAAAATTCCCTTTGCCAGTGAATATATACGTAACGACGAAAGCTTAGAAGGCAAGTATAAAATTGACCTTTGGGGTATCAACCGAGATCTGATGATAGAGGCTGGAATTTTGCCTGAAAACATAGAAATTACAGATTACTGTACAATGTGCCATGATGATTTATTTTATTCTCACCGAAAAATGGGAGAAGAAAGAGGAAGTCTTGCGGCATTTCTCAGCTTAAAGAGTTAAGGAGTTTTAATATTGAAGAAAAAAGAAAATGTAATAATAAAAGTAGAAAAGGACAGCATTGCAGAGGAACTGGGCATAGAACCAGGTGACGTCCTTGTTTCTATAAATGGCAAAGAGGTTTTGGATGTTTTTGACTACCGTTATCTTATAAATGACGAATACATTGAAATGGGTATTAAAACTCTTCAGGGTGAGGAATGTATAGCTGAAATTGACAAAGACTATGACGAGGATATAGGCATTGTTTTTGAAAGCGGATTGATGGACGACGCTAAAAGCTGTTTCAACAAATGTATTTTTTGCTTTATAGACCAATTACCTAAGGGAATGCGGGAAACCTTGTATTTTAAAGATGATGACAGCCGTCTTTCGTTTTTGCAGGGCAATTATGTTACTCTTACCAATATGAAGCAGGCGGACATAGACAGGATTGTGTACTATCATCTTTCACCGATAAATATATCTGTTCATACTACGGATTTGGAACTTAGAAAAAAGATGCTGAACAATAAAAATGCCGATAAAGTTCTTACCCATATGGAAACACTTGCAAATGCAGGGATTGAAATGAATTTGCAAATTGTGCTTTGCAACGGTATTAATGATGGAGATGTGCTGGAAAAATCCATTTCGGACTTGTCAAAATTTTTCCCTCATGCAAAAAGTCTTTCTGTTGTTCCTATTGGCTTAACTCGCTACAGAGATGGATTGTACCAAATGAAACCATTTGAAAAGGAAGACAGCGAGGCAGTTATAGACCTTATTGAAAAGTGGCAGAAAAAGCTGAAAGCTGAAATAGGAAGTTCTTTTGTATTTATTGCCGATGAGTTTTACTTAACTGCGCAAAGAAAATTCCCAACTGTAGAGGCTTATGAAGATTTTCCGCAAATTGAAAACGGAGTAGGGATGATTTCTCTTATGAGAGATGAATTTAACACATACATGGCAGAACTGATTGGTGACCGTGGGCTTGAAAAAACAGTTAGCATTGCTACAGGGACTGCCGCTTTTGAATTTATAGATGGTCTTTGTAAAGAAATTATGGTAAAATATCCGAGGGTAAAAATTCAAGTATTTCCAATAAAAAATGAGTTTTTTGGTGGTAAGATTTCTGTTTCTGGTTTGCTTTGCGGTTGCGACATAATAAACCAGCTTAAAAACAAGAAGTTAGGTGAATATTTGTGTTTGCCGCAAAATCTTTTAAGAAGTGGTGAAACTACATTATTAGACGATTTGACTGTAGAGGACATAGAAAAAGAACTTAGTGTTAAAATAAGAATTACGAAAGAAAGCGGAGAAGATTTCGTAAAGGCAATTTTGGATTAAACCTTAACAAAGGTTTATATGGATTGGAACAAAAGTTCCAAGGTTTTAAGAGGAGGAAACAAAATGGGCAAACCGATTGTAGCAGTAGTAGGGCGACCAAATGTTGGTAAATCGACACTGTTTAATAAACTGGCAGGGGAAAGAATTTCTATTGTACAGGATACACCTGGTGTAACACGTGACAGGATTTACGCTGATGTGGAATGGTTGAGCCACAAATTTACACTGATAGATACAGGTGGTATGGAGCCCAATGCAGAGGATGTTATTTTAAGGCAAATACTTCAGCAGGCGGAAATTGCCATTGAAACTGCGGATGTAATCATTTTTGTGTGCGACATTAAGCAAGGCGTTATTGATGACGATATGCAGGTTGCAAACATTTTAAGACGCACAAAAAAACCTGTTGTGCTTGCAATTAATAAAGTGGATGATATGAGAAGGGAAAACCTTGAAATTTACGAATTTTTCAGCCTTGGTATTGGTGAGCCTATTCCAATTTCCGCAGGGCAGATGCTTGGTTTAGGTGACCTTTTAGATGCAGTTACACAGGAATTTCCAGACGAAGATGTAGAGGAACAAAATGATGAGGAAATTAAGGTTGCTATTATTGGTAAGCCTAATGTAGGAAAATCTTCACTAATCAATAAAATACTTGGCGAGGATAGACTTATTGTAAGCAATATACCAGGCACAACCCGTGATGCCATCGATACCCCGATTGAGGTTGAAGGGCAAAAATTTGTATTTATCGACACCGCAGGTATGCGAAGAAAAAGCAAGATTAAAGAGGAAATTGAGCGTTTCAGCATTATCCGTGCAGTTGCGGCGGTGGAAAGATGTGACGTTGCAATACTTGTAATTGACGCTAACGAAGGCATTACAGACCAGGATACAAAAATAGCAGGTATTGCCCAT
>JBFWMT010000031.1:0-29101 GCA_050251415.1 Anaerotignaceae bacterium
AGAAACCATTCCAGGATGCTACAGCTTCAATTTACGAAACATATGTAAAAGAAGGCGCTGGTTTCGTTTCACCTGAGATCTATGCTAGTGTTCAGGAAGTTATTGCAGCAAACAAATAATTAGATTATTATAAAAACAATATGGAACGTCCCTAATTTGGGACGTTCTTTTTGTTGTAAACATATATATTTTTGTCTATAATAGTTTATAAAGAGGTGAATTAAATATGTCAAAATATTATAGAATTAGACAAAACAGTATAACTCCTTCCCCTAATAATGGAATTTATATTACAAACAGTGAAAAACGTAAATTGTTGTTATATGTCTTTTTTACTGTTATTTTTAGTGCCCTTTCAGTCCTTTTAAAAAAAGGCAGAATTAAAAAATAGACATCTCCCCTATTGCGTATTGTAACTTAATAACGTATAATGGGAGATACTGTAGTAATTTACGAAAGGACGAATATTATGAAATTAGGTATTGTAGGGTTGCCAAATGTAGGCAAATCCACATTGTTCAATTCAATGACTTTAGGTAAGGCAGAGGCCGCAAACTATCCATTTTGTACCATAGACCCAAATGTTGGTGTAGTAACCGTTCCAGATAAGCGACTTACCCGCCTTGCAGAACTTTACAGCTCCCAAAGAATTCTTCCAGCCGTTATCGAATTTGTTGATATCGCAGGTCTTGTTAAGGGTGCAAGCAAGGGAGAAGGTCTTGGAAATAAATTCTTAAGCCACATTCGTGAAGTAGATGCCATTGTGCATGTTGTGCGTTGCTTTGAGGATCCTAACGTTGTACATGTAGATGGAAGCATAGGTCCTATTCGAGATATTGAAACTATTAATCTTGAACTTATTTTTTCTGACCTTGAAGTACTTGACAGGCGTATTTCAAAAACAATTAAGGGTGCTCGTGCAGATAAATCACTTCAGAAAGAGCTTGATATTCTAAACATCCTTAAAGAAGCTCTTGAAGATGGAAAATGCGCAAGAGCCGTTGAGTTCGATGTACCCGACGATAAAGCTTTTGTGGACAGCCTTACTCTTCTTACTGCAAAGCCTGTACTTTATGCAGCTAACGTAGTTGAAGATGACCTAGCAGACGATGGTGCAAATAATCCAAACGTTACTGCTGTACGAGAGTTTGCCGCTGCAGAGGATTCTGAAGTTTTTGTGCTTTGCGCGAAAATAGAAGAGGAAATATCTGAACTCGACGAAGATGAAAAAGCTATGTTCCTTGCAGATTTAGGGGTTGCAACCAGTGGTCTTGACCGTCTAATACGTGCCAGCTACAAGCTTTTAGGGCTTATCAGCTACCTTACAGCAGGCCCTCAGGAAACCCGTGCATGGACGATTACACAAGGTACAAAAGCACCTGGTGCCGCTGGAAAAATTCATAGCGATTTCGAGCGTGGGTTCATCCGTGCAGAAATTGTTGCCTATGCAGACCTAGACAGACTAGGCTCCTATAACCTTGCACGTGAACAAGGTTTAGTGCGTAGTGAAGGTAAAGAATATGTTGTAAAAGACGGTGACGTAATCTTATTTCGCTTTAACGTGTAAAAACAAACAAACCACAAGGATAATTTCCTTGTGGTTTGTTTGTTTATACCTTTTTCCACTTAAGCCCAACCAAATCATGGCCACGTACTGCTTTTACAAGACGCTCTCCAAAATCAGCACTTAATACGTCTTTTTTATCCAGCACCTCAATACCAAGCTCTTGAGCCCTTTTGTATGTACCATTTCTCATTACTTTGTCATCACCAAAGGACACAATGATACTCTTTGAAAACCATCCACCCAAACGTTTTTTTGCAATAAGAAGTTCGTTTAACGCCGGCGTATCAACTGCACGTAGTTTGCAGCTTATAAATACAGGCATGCTTTTGTCCTGCAAAATAACATCAATTTCGTTTCCTGCAACAGTTATGCCGTCATAAGCATCCCAATCAATCATTGTTCCAAGCTTAACATCTTGAAAAACTCCTGCCTTAATAGCATGAATATATACAAACATTTCCAGCCAAACACCAAAGCTTATAAGATAACTTTTTACTTTTTTAGATGCAAATGTAAGCACTACATATTTGCCCGAAAAATATAAATCCTTTATAAATCCAAGTTTTTGAAATTCATATAATAAATCCTTGTCAGGGCTTAACCAGCGTCCATCTTTCTGCTGAATTTGTGTGTGTACTCTTAAATCCAAGTCACCAGGTGATGTGTCTGCCATAGCAACTTGAAAAAAGTTGCATGTACTGCGCCATTTATTAATGCGCGTAAACAAAATTTTGCACATTGCCAATATTTTTGCAAACTCGCTTTCATCTGGCTCATCATGGGAATTTCCTATAAACTCCGCTCCATGGGCATCCACAAAATCGGCAAGCGTAAGCTGTGCTGTTTGTATTACATCGCTTTCATCGTTAATGTTAACAACTTTTTCTTCAATAATGTCGGTGTATACAAGCTTCGCTCCCATACCCATACCAGCTCTGTACCCAGCAATAGTCATTAATTCACTTCCGCCTGTTAGATCTATTACGCAGTTATCATTACTTTTAACAATTTCACCAAGTACCTTACATATTTGGTCAATACTAAAAATATTTACAGGATACATTTCAACCTTAATGTTTGGTAAATGCTTTTTAAAACACTTTTCAAGGCTAAGAAACCTATTCATATCCGTAATTTCTTTGTCGTAAATATACACAACCTTATCAGGCTTTAATGTAAGTACACCAAGTGTATTTTTTATAACATCTTTGTCATAAAATTCTATCTGTGTTGTCATAACGGACCACCCGCTTTCTTAGATGCTATTCTTCAACAATTATTTTTTCTTCAAACTTTACTTCCTCTTTCGGCTCTTCCTTTTTGCCAAAGATTGAACCAAAGTTTAGCTTAGATACAACGCCTGGTGCCATATCAATAAGCTTGTTTACAGCATCCTGATTTTTTATATTAATAAGTTGTACATTACCATTGATTATGGCTAATACTGCACTAGGTGTAATTTTTGCACCCATTCCGCCAGCACCTGATTCGCTGTTTTTCTTTTCTGTGTTTTCACTGCCGCCAACCCCTAAACCAAAAGTAACCTCAATAAGCGGTAAAATAACCACATCTCCTATAGTTATTGCATCTCCCACAACTGTTTTTGTTGAAATAAAATTTTCAAGTTTACCACATAATGCATCAATATTGTTGCCAATGCCCGTTCCCATTTTATTCACCTTTGCCTTTCAAATAAGTTCTCCATATTTTGTAAATAGATTTTGTAAAAATAAACTTTACTAAAGCGGATATAATATCAATTACCATAATCCGCCCAGCAATCCTTAATTCACCCTCAAAAATTTCTTGGTCAAATTTTCCTCTTATATTGATGTTAGAATTAATTGTTCCCTTGGCAATTGCCGCCATTGCCAAAATATGTCCTGTTAAGGCTGGGTCTCCAACGCCAATAGTTGCATCTATATATAAACTCTGCGGAAAAATTCCTTTAAATAATCTTTTTATTAATGTAGTGCAAGCTTTTAAAACCTTTTTTTTCTCTTCCCATGGCATTTTCTTAAAGTATTCAATATCTATTTTTTCTTTCCCATCATTTTCTTTTGTTCTATTCTTTTCAATTACTTTTTCCTCTTCATTGTATTCTTCCTTTTGATTTTCTTCTATCACAATTGCTTTTGGTATTTCTTCTTCAATTTTTTTAAGCTTTACCCTCTTAACAATTGTTTTTTCCTCAGATAGTCTTCCCATCGCCACTATCTCTGGTTCTGCAATATTTACAGGTTGTTCTTTAACATCTTTTAAGACCGTAGGTATTTCTATATCAAGCTGTTCATCTAACTTTTTTTCACTAGCAACCACTCTAACTTTGGGCTTTTCAGTATTTTTATTTTTACTGCTCTTCTTTTTTTTGCTTTTCGTTTTCCGTTTGGTTTGTTTTTTATTTGCCCTGTCTTTAATAATTTCTTCAATACTTCGTCCAAAAATTTTAATCTTTAAATCTGGTTCACCTTCTGCATAAACAAACTCAAGGCGGATAATCCCAAAAAGCCACTTAATCCAGCCCTCTCCACTTATTTGTTCGTATTTTTTGCCTTCAATATGGTATACAAAAGGTACAAAAAGTACTATACACAGCAGTGTTACTATTAAAATCAGTATAATAAGAAGTATTATGCCAATTATTTTTAAAATATTCAGCAAAATCAATAATGCTCCCATTTGCATCTCCTTAAAATTTTATATGATTTTCTTTCTTTCAATTAACACGCTCAGCACCGAAATTATAAAATACACCATAACCATAAAAAGAAATGTAACACCTATTTTTATTGCAATGTTAATAAAAAACACCTCAGGTACCATATTAAGCAGTCTGTCAGTAGAATAATCCAAAATCCATAGCTCGTTAGTAAATAAAATTTCATGGAATATAGTAAAGGCTTGGCTAAAATTTCGTGATATGATATACCCTAATATGCCACTGCCAACAATCACAGCCGCTATCGTAACAACCGAACTTTTTGAAACTGCCTTAACTATAGGGGCTTTTAACCATTTCATTAAAGCCAAAAGAATTACCACAATGCCTATAAGCATAATGCGAAGTTTTTTTCCACCTGTAATTAGATTGCGCACATCAACCATGTGGTCTTTCTCACGCTGGTTAAAAAACTCCTTTTCCTCACCATCTATGGTTGTAATAACCGAAATGTCGTCCCTCTTACCATTCATATAATTTATAAGTTGCTCAGTAACATCCATTAGGTCATCTTCGCTTATGGCTATATTTGCATAAACATTGTTTTCAATATATTGGCTTCTATAAAATTCATAATCTCTTAATGCCACGTTCTGTACCGATGTCAGCAGTAAAATCAATATGATAGACAACGAAATTATTACGCCCAAAAAATAGTTTAATGCTCTCAAAATCATTACTCCTTAACAATGTTTTCTTTAAAATTACCAATGTAATTCCCTTTTTCAATCCAATATTCGATTATATTTGAAAAAAGTCTGTTGGCACCATGTTTGCCTACAGCAATACCAATCGTTTTATATTGCCTGTTCTTATTCCATTTGCTGAAATATTCATTAGAGGACATAATATACGCTGTATTTTCATCTCCATCGTTAATGCAAACAAGATAGATATTAAAAACGGGTATTCCCCTTTTAAGGCTATAAATTATTGTGTTTAAGTCTTCAATATTTTCATCTACAAAAATATCATTAATAAAATCCATCATTTTCCACCTCGCACGAGTATAATTATACCATAAAGTTATTGTTTACCCTATGCTTTTTTCAAAATTAAAGCCGAAGTTTTTTTAACCTCGGCTTTCCTTCTACTTAAGTGCTTCTTCAAGCTGATTGATTTTGTTAAGAGGAAATAATCTTAAAAGTTGTCCATACTGCTCTTTTGTAAGTCCCTCCGTTTCCACATACATTCTTATTTTACCGTCATCATCTGCTTTTGTGAACTCTCTTTTCATCATTTCAAATTCTACAAGTTTCATCTTTTCATCTCCTATATTTTTTTAAATATTTCCCAAATACCCATAACTAATAGAAACCCGCCAAACAGCTTTCTTAAAAGCTCACCGTCCATGTTTACGGCAACCATCGAACCTGCAATTGCACCTATAATTCCAAAAATAATAACAGGCTTAACCAAGGAAAAATCAATATTACCTTCTTTTTTGTGTTTAATAATGGCAACAATTGCTGTTGGAATAAAAAACAAAAGATTTATGCTTTGCGCCTGCTTTTGTTCCAAATCCATAAAAAAGCATAAAGCAGGTATAAGCACCGTTCCTCCGCCTATACCCATTCCGCTTATTATTCCCGATACCAATCCAATAACTACATAAATCATAAAATCATCCTAACAGCCGCCGCTATCATAAAAGCACCAAAAATTCTGTGTAGCCATTTTGTTGATATTTTTTTTAGTATTGCTGCTCCAATATATCCGCCAACAATACCACCAATGCTAACCCAGAGTACAGTAATCCATTCAATGTCTACTTCTTTACAATATATAAAAGCAGATAAAATTGATAGCGGTAATATGAGGGTAATAACGGTTGCATGGCTTTTATGTGGCTCAAGGCCTAAAATTCTTTCAAAAGCAGGCACTGCAATAGTTCCGCCGCCCGAACCAAAAAGGCCGTTTACAATACCTGTTACCAACCCAATAGCAACCTTTTTAATTTTCATCCTTTTCCTACCTCCGTAATTATTTTTGACAAAAACATGTTTTATTATGTTATAATTCTTCTTATATTTAAAAAGATAATAAAAGGAGCAATTATGAAGATACTTCTAACCGCAATAAATGCAAAATTTATACATTCATCTCTTGCTGTTCGCTCTCTAAAGGCATATTGCCCAGAGTTAGGCACAAATATTAGCAGTATTGAATATACAATAAATAATTCCGAGGATTACATCCTTGCAGATATTTTTAAACAAAGTCCAGATGTAATTTGCTTTTCATGCTATATATGGAATATAAATATGGTAGTTTCCCTTTCAAAAAATTTAAAAAAAGTTCTGCCAAATGCAAAAATTGTATGCGGGGGCCCTGAGGTGTCTTATGAAAGCGATGATTTTCTTTTAAATAATCCAGCCATAGATATTGTAATCCGTGGTGAAGGTGAAAAAACCTTTAGCCAACTTTGTCACGCTCTTGTGGAAAATACCCAATGGGATACGATTAAAGGACTAACTTTTCTAAGTGGTGAGAAAATTGTTTCAACACCACCCCAGTTGCCGCTTTCCATGGACGAGCTTCCCTTTGTGTATTCTGATTTTTCAGACTTACAGCACCGAATAATCTATTACGAAACACAGCGTGGATGCCCATATAACTGCCAGTTTTGTCTTTCCTCTGTTGAAAAAGGCGTGCGCTTTCTTTCCCTTGAAAAAGTATATAAACACTTAGACTTTTTTCTGGAAAACAAAGTAAAGCAAGTTAAATTTGTAGACCGAACCTTTAATTGCAATAAAGCGCACGCCACAGCAATTTGGCAGTATCTTATAGAAAATGATAATGGAGGAACTAATTTTCATATGGAAATAGAAGCACACATTATGGAGGACGATGCAATTAGTTTGTTGAGCCAAGCTCGCGAGGGACTTTTTCAGTTTGAAATAGGCATCCAGTCAACCAATTGTGATACGCTAACAGCTGTAAAACGCAATCCTGATTTTGATGCGCTTAAAGAAAGAATTGAAAAAATTAAGGCACTTAAAAATATACATGTTCATCTAGATTTAATAGCAGGTTTACCATATGAAAGCTATAGTTCTTTCCGTAAATCCTTTAATGATGTTTATTCCCTAAATGCAGACCAACTTCAACTTGGATTTTTAAAGGTTTTAAAAGGCTCTGGTCTACGTTCAGATTCACAAAAATATGGTATAGTGAACCGCCACCAGTCCCCATATGAGGTACTTTTTACAAATGATATTTCCTTTGAAGAAATGTTGCGGCTTAAAGCCATAGAAGATATTGTTGAAACCTACTATAATTCAGGCAAGGCACTGCACACAGCAAAATATACTGCAATGCTCTTTAATTCTCCCTTTGATTTTTACGAAACATTTTCAATTTATTGGGAAAATAATAATCACCACAGGGTAAATCATAATAAACAGGAACTATATACAATTTTCTATGACTTTTGTAATGAAAATAATTTTACAAAATCTAAAATTGAAATCATTAAAGAGCTTTTAAAGTTTGACATGCTTTTGTGTGATAATCTTAATTCGTGCCCAAGCTGGGTTCAAATAAATCAAAGCGAAGATTTTAAACAGGTGAAGCGTCAATTTTTTAATAACCCGCAAAATGTAGACCAGTATCTTCCAAACCTTAACACTTTCACTCCTGCTCAACTTTCAAGGATGTGCCGCATTGAATCCTTTACATGTAACCCACAGGATGTTGGAAGTGAAGAAAAAACAGTTACAATACTTTTTAACTATTATTTAAGAGATTTTTCTTCAAACCACGCTTTTACAAGCAGAATAGAGGTGTAGTATGAGAAAAAAAGAACAGGTAGAGCAAGTTTTATCTCTTTTGGCTGAGCATTATGGGCCAACTAAATGTTATCTAGACCATGAAACCCCATGGCAGTTGCTTATTGCAACAATTTTAAGTGCACAATGCACCGATGACAGAGTTAATATTGTAACAAAAGATTTGTTTAAAAAATTCCCATCAGTTAAAGCATTTGCAGAAGCAGATATATTAGAACTGGAAGAGGCTGTCCATTCTACAGGATTTTATCATAACAAAGCAAAAAATATAATTTCATGCTGCCAAACTCTGTTAGCTGAATATAATGGTGAAGTTCCACAGGAAATCGAAAAATTAACTAAGCTTGCTGGTGTAGGAAGAAAAACTGCCAATGTTATTCGTGGAAACATCTATGGCATTCCAAGTATAGTAGTAGATACTCATGTGAAACGAATATCCAATATGCTAGGGTTCACCTCATCCCAAGACCCTGTAAAAATTGAATTTGAACTGATGAAAATTTTGCCTAAGGACAACTGGATAAGTTATAATACACAAGTAATAGCACATGGAAGAAAAATTTGCATTGCCCGTCGCCCTCAGTGCCAGATATGCTTTTTAAGCCATCTTTGCAATCATTATCAACATATTTCAAAAACAAAATAAAAAAAGCGGCGCAGATTATTCTGCGCCACTCCTCTTTTGTTGCCAAAAAGATAAATAGCCTTACCTTTCTGCCATACTTCGCTCTTGGGCTTCTATCATTTTTTTAACCATATATCCGCCCACATAACCATTTTGTGCTGAAGTTAGGTCTCCATTGTATCCCTTTTTAAGAGGAACACCAATTTCGTCTGCAACCTCATACTTAAACTGCTCTAACGCTGCCATAGCCTCTGGAACAGCCTTTCTGTTTTTTGATGACATAATAGCTACACCTCCACTAAGCATTTTTGATTTGCGGATTTTGTTCCGCATTTATATTATCTGCAAAAAGCCTATATAAATCCATGTACATAATGGCTTTTATGTATTGATTTTCAAAAAAAATACCCACCTAACCTGATAGTTAAGGTGGGTGCTTTTATATTGCAAGGCTTATAATAAGGGCTGTGTTAACTCTGCTCATTATTTCCTCATCCAAATGTGATACTTTTTCCCTAAGCCTTTTTTTATCGATAGTTCTAATTTGTTCAAGCAATACAACCGAATCCTTAACTAAGGTATATCTGCTGGCATCAATTTCTATGTGCGTAGGCAGCTTCGCCTTGTTTATCTGGCTTGTAATGGCAGCACAAATAACTGTAGGGCTATACTTGTTGCCAATGTCGTTTTGTACAATAAGTACCGGCCTAATTCCACCCTGTTCAGAGCCAATAACCGGGCTCAAATCGGCATAAAATATGTCACCTCGTTTTACAACCACGTCAAATCACACCCCACTATACAAATATGAATAGTAATATTTAAGTGTGATACCAGTCTGCCTTGTTCAAAAAAATAATATGTACGCTTGTTTTATCACACCTAAGATCTACTTAAAGTATTACCTTAAACCTTAGGCTATATACATTAAACACAAATCATGAATTAAATTTTTAGTTCTTATTATGGTCAACAACCTTCCCCTAATAAATGATTCACTACTTTAACCACATTGCCATTTTTAATGTAAACACGTGGCACACGCTTATCCACCATGCAAACCACCTCGTAGTTGATTGTTCCAATTAGCTTCGCTATGTCATCAGCACTTATTTCTGCATTGCCCATTTTGCCCATAAGCACAACTTCATCTTCAATATTTACACCCTCAATTTCTGTTATATCTACCATACACTGGTCCATGCAAATTCTTCCAACAATAGGTGCTTTTTGTCCATGAATAATTACAAAACCCTTGTTGCTAAGCAGTCTGCTAAACCCATCGGCATATCCCACAGGTAGTGTTGCAATTTTTCTTTTTTCATTTGCAAAATATGTACGTCCATAGCCAATAGACGTTGCCTCATCAACCTCTTTAATAAAGGAAACCTGTGTTTTTAAACACATTGCAGGTTTAAGAAGAAGATTTTCTTTTATCACCTCATCTGATGGATACATGCCATAAAGAATAATGCCTGGGCGTACCAAATCCAGAAACAAGTCATCAAAATCCATTATTCCAGCACTATTGGCACAGTGCTTGTGAGGTATAGTTATCCCATGTTTTTCAAGCTCGTCAATCATGGAAAGGAACTTACCTTTTTGTATCGAAGTAAATGTCTTGTCCGTGCAGTCACTTATGGCAAAATGTGTAAATATGCCATCAATTTCTATGCCATCCAACTGTGCTATCTTCACAATTTCTTCAACTGACTTCTGGCATGGAAAAAATCCAAGCCTACCCATTCCTGTGTCTATTTTAATATGAATTTTAGCTTTTTTCCCAAGCTTCACTGCCGCCGCCGAAACTGCTTCTGCTTCCCTAAATGAAGAAATCGTTTGAATTATGTCATATTTCACCAGTTCCTCGGCGCAGTGAGCAGGCGTAAAACCAAGTATAAGTATAGACTCTTTAACACCATTTTTTCTAAGATGTATAGCTTCATCTAACAGTGCTACCGAAAACATTTCAACACCATTTTGCCTAAGAACTTCTGCAACCTCAATAGCCCCGTGCCCATATCCATCTGCTTTAATTGTTCCAAGTATTTTTGTGCCAATAGGCACTCTTTTTCTGATACTTTTTATGTTAAAGTCAAGTGCATCCAAATCAATTTCTGCCACAGTTCTTCTGTAACTCATCTTATGTCCATCTCCGTTTTATTCTGGAATTTTAAAGGTATCCTCATCAAATTCCGTATTATATTCAAATTCATCATAAGTTGTTATATAACGTTCATTGCCGTCAGTGTCGTAAATTATCATCTGCACAGGCAACAATGTTTCATTGTCTATCCATAGCTTTTCCGTTGCGGTGTATTTGTAATCGCCAGGAATAATAGCCTCTAAAACAGTGCAACGCCCCTCTTCAAGCTTCGCTGTTTCCACCATAACACCCTCGCTTTGCAAATAATTTTTTACAAATTGACCTAAAAACAGTTCGTTTCTAGCTTGATTTTCCTCCACTTCGACTGCAACCTTGCTTTCAAGCTTTGGATTATACTGACAAACCATTTTGCCGTCGTATACCGTGTAATTTCCTGCTACCTCAGCAGGTGAAGTCATTTCCAGCCTATACTCTCCTGTTGTTTTGTAGTATTGCTTTGTTCCATAGGTGTTTTCACCTTTGTTAGATATTCTTGTAACATTTGCCGTTGCGCTGTAGCTTTTCATGTCGGTCAACTTTTTTTGTATCTTTTCTTGCGCAGTTCCTGTTCCTCCTAAACTGCATCCGCAAAGTGCCAACCCAAAAATTCCCAGTGCAAAAAGCCGTAAAAGCCGTGTTTTGCCCATATGTATACCCCTTTTCGTTTTTATACTTCTATTATACGAAAAAGGTCAGGCCAACTATGCCAAATTATTTATTACGTAATTGCTCTAGCTTTTTCATAGCAAACGCAACATAGTCTGCCAATTCACCTGCCAAAACTCCATAGTGTCCCATTTCCTGCGCTGCTAAATCACCACAATATCCGTGTATATACACCCCAAGCACTGCTGCTTTAAAAGCATCCATTCCTTGGGCTAACAATCCGCCTATTATTCCGCTAAGCACATCACCAGCTCCACCTTTTGCCATTGCGCAGTTACCTGTAGTGTTAATGTAAACCTCTCCAGTAGGCGATGCTATAATAGTTCTAGCCTCTTTAAGCACAACGATGGTATTGTATTCCATTGCAAAATTCAAAGCTGTCCCAATAGTATCATTAAGTATATCCTTAACCTTTATGCCAGTAAGACGACTCATTTCCCCTGGGTGTGGTGTAATTATTGGCATGCGTTTCATTTCTTTAAGAACATCCTTATTTTTTGCTATTGCATTAAGACCATCAGCATCAATTAGCACATTTCCTTTTGATGTTAACAGTACATCCTCCACAAAGGCACTTACCCCTTCACTCTGACCCATACCAGGCCCTATAACAATAGCTTTAGCATTTTCAACGTCAACCTCAACGCCTTCAATACTGTTTTCATATACTTTCCCATCAATATCCCTAAGAGGCTTTGCAACTGCCTCAGGCACAAGCACATGCATTATATCACAGCATTTTTTCGGCATACACGCATATACCAACCCACATCCACTTTTATACCCTGCCTTACAACAAAGCATACCAGCACCTGTCATTTCTTCCGACGCTGCTATAACATATAGCTTTCCAAATGTTCCCTTGTTGCTTTGCGCATTGCGTATAGGCAGCCATTGGCAAGCATTGTTTTGTGTTAGTATGTTAACATTAACTCCTGCTTTTTCTGCATTTTCCTGTGGAATACAGATATCGGCAATTGTCAATTTTCCACAGTATTGTGCCCCTGGATAAAGTATTGTTCCAATTTTAGGCAATGCAAATGTAACGGTTTCGTCAGCCTTTACACAAATTTCTGATACTGTTCCCGTATCCGAATTTACCCCTGATGGAATATCAATACTTATAATATATTTTCCGCTTTTGTTTATTTCCCTTATAACCTCAGCCGCAACATTTCTTGGCTCTCCAGTAAACCCTGTTCCAAATATTCCGTCAATAATAACGTGCTGACTTTCAAAAATATGCTCTAAATCACGAAGGCCAGTTATAATTTCAATACCAAAATTTTTAGCAACCCTATAATTGGTTAAAGCATCTAGGCTGAGTTTTTCCTCATTGCCTATGAAAATAATGATACATTCTATACCGCTGCATTTTAAAATGCGTGCCACCGCAAAGCCATCACCGCCGTTGTTGCCGCCTCCACACACTACAGCAACTTTTGGATTTTTAAATTGATTAACATACTTTAAACATACCTTGGCAACAGCCTGCGCTGCATTCTCCATAAGGACTATTCCTGAAATGCCCGTTTCATCAATGGTTATTCTATCCATTTCACGCATTTGTGCTCCGCTTGCCGCTTTCATACATTACCTCCCTCCGCCACTGCATAGGCTATTGCATAATCCCTACAATGTGAAATACTAATGCAAATATTTTCGATTTCCTTTTCCATAGCAACTACCTTTGCGTTGCCGCCAAGTACAACATAAGGCACCCCTTTGTTGTCATGTATTATTTCTATATCAATAGCACCAAATGATGAAAAACCTGTACCTAATCCCTTTGCAACAGCTTCCTTTGCCGCAAAACTTCCTGCAATCGTTTCAGCCTTAAAATTTCTACTTTCAAAAAAAGTAATTTCTCTTTCAGTAAAATATTTTTCAATAAAGCTTTTTTTTAATATTGCCTTGCCAATACGTTCAATTTCAATTATATCAGTTCCAACACCAATTACCATACTTATCCATCTCCATATAATAATTCAACTGCTACACAAATAACGGCATAATAATAGGCACACACATTGTTATAACCATGCCCGATATAAATGATACAACCGCAATCTTTCCGTTAGTATTTCTGGAAATAACACCAAGTGTCGTATCCATGGCAGTAGCACCCCCTGTGGCAACTGCACTGTAAAAACCTATGTTACGTGCAATAAAGGGTATGGCAATAAATGCAAAAATTTCTCTGAATACATTAGTTAAAAAAGCAAGGGCACCCAGTGCAGGATTTCCCGCATCGCTTATAAGTATTCCTGAAAAACTGTACCACCCCATACCCATTGCAACGCTAAGACTTTCTTTCATAGTTTCCGATACTAAAAGAGATGTAATAATTCCACCTAAAAAACTGCCTATCAGTGCCCCAAATGGCACAAGCAAAACCTTAATTCCCATGTTCTTTATTTTACCGAAAATATCTCTGTTAAGCCCCATATCAATACCCACATAGAATATAAGTAAATATAAAATCCAACCCGATAATTGGTCAATTACAGTTTTGTATTCAACAGGTACAAAAAACCCTGCAAACACCCCGGCTATAAGTGTTATAACAATAAGTAAACTCATTTTTTAGTCCTCCTTCTTTTCCAAAATAAAAGAGAACAAATAAACCACAAAAACACTTCCTGCACTTGTAACAACCGCAAATAAAATTGCCTTTAACCCAAGTGTGGATAAATTGTTAAGTACCTCTTTGTTCATACCTATGCCCATGCCCATAACAAATATCAGTAAGACTAAACATATTGTTTGTATTCTACTGTTCATTTTAACCATTTTTTCATTTATGTTGCTTTTGTATCCTACAAAAAAGCCTGCAACAAGGCTCAAAACTATGTAAATCACATCTCATCCATCCAATCAATTATACTAAATGTTGGTAAATTGTGTTAACTGCAAATTTGTGTCCTTTTCTACAAATCCTCTAAGGCATTATACTCCTTTATTTTAGTCAATGCAATAAACCTCAAAAAAATAAGGGCCTCCAAATTGAACGCCCTTATGATATAAAAAATACTTAGTTTTCATCCAAAATATTACCCTTTGTGTCTTTTAAATAAATTTTAACAGCTGTGTCCTCGTCAACCATTTTGTAGCCGTGTACCGTTGACTCAAATAATTCAAAAAGATATTGCCTTTTTTCTTTATCAAAAGCTTCCCACCCATCAGCCAGTGCATAGTCTGTAAATACAACATTAACCTCGTCCCATGTTCCCTGGGCAGAAGGTTGAATAGACTCAAAAAGCACATCGTAGCCCAATGTCAAGCTATAAATAAACTGCTCAAATTCATCTTTAAGCACCTCTTTAACAGCTTCCTCTGTTGGATAAGAGAAATAACCTGTTTCAGAAACACCAACAACATTTGTGCCTGTAGTTGAAAAAACCATGTCACCTGTCATTTTTTCGCCCTTCAATCCGTACCTTACCTTGGCAAGATTGTCACTGCCTTCCTGTTTATCCATGTCCAGCATAGCGTTTGCCTGAACATAATTTGTTGAAAGGCCCTCTGGTATATCAATTTCAGCCTCTGCAATACCCTTGTTTACAGTTACAGGTATTATTTCAGGTGTCTGCATTTCTGGATGAGCAGCATAAATTTCAAGTACACTTCCGTTAGGAGCGTTGGTTTCAACCCTAACCTTTAGCTTCCCATTTTCATATGTACCATTTGTAACCGCTACAAACTGCCTTGGGTCAGTTACACTTATTACTTTTTCATCGGTAACAAGGCTCTTATTTGAAATATCAATATATTTTGCACCCACTGATGCTCCCACCAAACAGACTGCCGCAACTATCAGTGCAATATTATTTTTGTTCATTTTCATTTTTACATATCCCCCTAATTTTTAAATAAAACAACAAACATTATTGTATACCAAAAACAAACTTCATTAGTTAACAAATTGTGAACATATTCTCTTTTTCCATATTTTAAGGCGGTAACAGCAAAAGCTATCACCGCCTAATATCTTGTTTCAAAATTTGTAAATCAATATATTATATGATTGTTATTCTTCCTTCTTTTCTTTTTGGTGCTTTTGGCTCTACTGCTGGATATCCAAGAGTGATTGCGGCAATAAGTCTACCCTTATCTGGTGCAAACTCTGCTCTTAATTCATCCTCAACGTGCAGTGGTGCCGTTAACCAACAGCTTGCAACCCCTTTAGAATACGCGGTAAGTACAATGTTTTGCATAGCCGCAGCTGCACTTTCTATGGCTGCCAGTTCTTCGTCATAATTATCTCGCTGTAAAAATGTAAGAATGCAAACCCTTGCACCGCCCATACTCTTAACAAAATTAAGGGTTTCGTCAATCACCTCTGGGTTGGATTTAAACCTTTCGTTTAGAACCTTCGTAAGACCAAAAATTGTTCCACCCATAATTTTATTCAGCCTAATCATAGCTTCTTCGCTTCTGCAAACAACAAAATACCATGGCTGTAGATTAACACCCGATGGTGCCCACGTACCCGCCTCAAGTATTTCATTAAGGTCTTCATCGCTTATAAATCGGTCTGTATACTTTCTAACACTTCTGCGACCGTAAATTGCTTCCTTTAAATCCATAAAAACAGCCCCTTTTATGCCTTTTTCATAAGCTCCACAACTTTATCAATCTCGTTTTTGTCAACATAATTGTGTGTTACATAACGCATAATACCGTTGTCCTCGCCATTAATAATTACATCATTTTTGCTCATATATTCAACCAGTTCGCCGCTGTTTAGCTTATACCCATCAAGCTTAAAGAAAACCATATTTATCTGTACTAAATCTTTAAATACAGTAATCCCTCCAACTTCACTAAGTCTCTCAGCCATGTATTTTGCATTGGCGTGGTCGTCTTTAAGTCTATCTGTCATTTCCTCAAGTGCAACAATACCAGCCGCTGCAATAATTCCACATTGGCGCATACCGCCGCCTAGTATCTTTCTCTTCCTTCTTGCTTTCTTTATAAATTCCCCACTGCCAACTAAAACCGACCCCACTGGCGCACAAAGCCCCTTGGAAAGGCAAACGGAAATAGTATCAAAATAAGGTGCCAGTTCCTTAACATTGACGCCCAAAACATGTGCCGCATTAAAAATTCTTGCACCATCAATATGAACCGGTATGCCATATTTGTCTGCCAAAGCCTTAATCTTAGCCATATACTCAATACTTCTAACCTGTCCATCAGAATCAGCATTTTCGTAAGTTATAAGCGCCGTAGAAGTTTGGTGAATATCCTCTGGGTCTTTTCTTATAGATTTTTCAATAACACCTAAATCCATTTCTCCATTGATAGGCTGAATGCATCTAAGCTGTGCTGCACAAAGATACGCAGCTGCTCCACCCTCATGCTGAACCACATGGCAGTTATCTGGCAGAATAATCTCCTGCCCACGCTGTACATGTGTAAAAAGTGCAAGCTGATTGCTCATAACTCCTGATGCAACATAAATTGCCGCTTCTTTGCCAAACATGCTTGCCGTTAATTCTTCAAGCTTGTTCACAGTAGGGTCGTTCCCATAAACGTCATCGCCAACCTCTGCCGTATACATCATATCACGCATTTTTTGCGTTGGCACAGTAACCGTATCACTTCTTAAATCGATTTTTCCGTTAATCATTAATAGGCACGCCCTTTCTTTGGCTAAATTTCTAAAATACTATTTTATTAAAGCAATGATATAATCACATAACTTTACTGAAATTTTTCTCTTAATTGGTCAACAACCTCGTTATCGATATACTCATCATAGGTTTCTGTTCTGTCAATAATGCCATTAGGACAAATTTCAATAATTCTGTTAGCAATGGTGTGTACAAACTGATGGTCATGGGAGTCAAAAAGTAAAGTTCCCTTAAAATCTATAAGTCCTTCATTAAGTGCAGTAATACTTTCAAGGTCAAGATGGTTTGTAGGCTCGTCCATAATAAGCACGTTAGCACCTGAAATCATCATCTTACAAAGCATAACGCGCACTTTTTCACCACCCGAAAGTACCTTTGCGCTCTTTGTAGCCTCGTCACCACTAAAAAGCATTCTTCCAAGCCAGCCGCGTATATCGGCATCGTACCTTTCTCCATCTTTTGCAAACGGACGCAACCAATCAATAAGGGAATCGTTGCAGTCCTCAAAGTATTCATTGTTATCCTTAGGGAAGTATGCCTGTGATGTAGTAATACCCCATTTAAAGCTTCCCTCATCAGGTTCAACCTCACCCATAATAATTTTAAATAAAGTAGTTCTTGCAAGTTCGTCGTTGCCAACAAAAGCCACTTTATCATTTGCATTAATACGGAAAGTTACGTTGTTAAGCACCTTTCTGTCACCAATCGTTTTGGATATACCATTCACTTCCAAAAGGTCGTTGCCAACCTCACGGTCTTGCTTAAAGTTCACAAATGGGTATCTTCTTGAAGATGGCTTAATGTTATCAAGCTGAAGATTATCAAGAAGCTTTTTACGTGATGTAGCCTGTTTACTTTTGGACGCATTGGCACTAAATCTCTGAATAAATTCCTGTAATTCCTTCATTTTCTGTTCTGTTCTCTTGTTCTGGTCTTTCATCTGTCGCTGTGTCATCTGTGTGTAACCATACCAAAAGTCATAGTTACCAACAAACATCGTAATTTTGCCATAGTCAATATCTGCAATATGTGTACATATTTTGTTGATAAAATGTCTATCATGGGATACAACTATAACAGTATTTTCAAAATTCAAAAGGAACTCTTCAAGCCATTTAATACTCTTCAAATCCAAATGGTTTGTAGGCTCATCCAAAAGAAGAATTTCTGGGTTACCAAACAGTGCCTGTGCTAAAAGCACCTTTACTTTCTGGTTACCTGTAAGTTCGCTCATCTTTTGGTAGTGAAGTTCCGTTGTAACACCAAGGCCATTAAGTAGAATTTCGGCATCACTTTCAGCTGTCCAGCCGTTAAGTTCAGCAAACTCGCCCTCAAGTTCAGATACTCTTATACCATCATCGTCATTAAAATCCGCCTTAGCATAAAGTGCTTCTTTTTCCTGCATAATTTCATACAATCTTTTGTGTCCGTATAAAACGCAATGTACCACATCAAATTCATCAAATTCAAAGTGGTCCTGCTTTAATACTGCAAGTCTCTCCCCTGGGGTAATGCTTACATAACCCTTGTTAGGTTCTATATCACCTGAAAGAATTTTAATAAATGTACTTTTTCCTGTTCCGTTTGCACCTATAAGGCCGTAACAGTTCCCTTTTGTAAAATTAACATTAACATCTTTAAAAAGCGTTCTTCCTCCGTACTGCAAGGTAACTCCATTTGCACTAATCATATCTTTCTCCTTTATACATATATCTTTATTTTTTTCTATAGAATTTAATTGCTTTGCTCTTGTGTCGAAGTTCCATCTTCCACTGCTTCCATATCCTCAATTGCCTGTGCATTCAGCGCGTCTTGAGATATTTCAAATCTTTCAGCACTGTTTATATTTTTCATCTTTACATCTATTGCGTAAGAATTTACAACTAGCTTTTGTGCGTCTTCATACCCCTCGGTTCCCTCCACCTTGGCATATAAGTTATCGGATATTGTCTGGTATGCCTCACCTGCATCAAATGCATATTTAATAATGTTACCATCATCATCAATCCAGTAGTCTACAATCATTCCATTAACCCCTGCAAGATATTCTTCTGTAAGGGTAGACATTCCTGCCGCCACAAATACACCTGTATAAATAAGTGTGTTTGGCAATAGGTCAGCGCTAATTATTGCTTCTACTTTTGTTGTCTTAACACCGTCAATTTCTTCTTCATCAACAGCAACTGCATCGCTTGAAGCAATAAGAAAAACAGATGTTATATTCTGCATATCATACTGACCTAAAAGATAGTATAGTGTATCATCATCAACTGGACTTTTGTACCATTCATCCTGAAAAAGCATGTATATCGTTTTTTCCGCATTTTCCTCGTTAACATAAAACTGAGAATTGCCTATAGGCTCACCACCGCTTGTAGAATCGATGGCAATGTGTTTAAGCATAGGCTCACTAAGGCTTTCAACCGTTGTTTTAACATCAGCGCTGCTGCTTCCGTCGTTGTTCACAAATTCAAACCGAAGCCCCATATCTGCATTGTAACTTTTTAACTCCTCTATCTTAATCTTTGCTGCCTCCAGTAATTCAGTACCCTTTGCAATATTTTCCTCACTTGCACCCTCTGAAGGTGATACTACCACCGGATTTTCACTTTCTCCTCCGTTTGTTTCTGCTTTTTTTGAACATGCCGTAAAGGATAGTGCCAAAATACCTGTTAATAATAAGGTAGCTATTTTTTTTAAAGACATAATTTTCCTCCTAGTTTGCCCTCTGACCTGCTTTTTTCCGCAAAAGGTCGCAACTTCATACATTAGTCTATTGTATAATAACCCCAATTATAATGCAAGAACAAACTTCAAATCCCTAAATATACTTTACATAGATTACATTAACATTTCACACAACGTTCATATTTCGGTCAATAGCACGTCATTTATGCCCAGTATTATATATTCATAACAGAGGAACACAAAATAAATCACCACGAAAGGAGAAATACCCATGACAAAAACAAACTATGTATTTAAAAGAGTAGAAAAAAAATTCCTTGTAACCCACAACACTTTGTCAGCTTTTTTAGCAGATATCGCACCTTATATAAAAAAGGATGATTTTGGTCAGTATACCATTTGCAATATATATTATGACACAGTTGATGATAGACTTATACGCACAAGCATAGAAAGCCCTGCTTATAAAGAGAAACTTCGTCTAAGAAGCTATGGCATTCCAAATGGAAACAATAAAGTATTTTTAGAAATAAAAAAGAAATATGACGGAACCGTTTATAAAAGGAGAATATCTCTTCCATTAAACGAAGCAATTGGCTATCTTAACGGAGAGTCAAGACCAAAAAAAGACAGTCAAATATTGCACGAGATTGATTATTTTATGAATATCTATAATCCTATACCAAAACTGTTCATAGCCTATGACAGACTTGCTTTTTCCGCACTTGATGATGAAAATTTAAGAATTACTGTAGACAGTGGAATCCGCAGCAGAGATTTTGATTTAAGCCTCTGTGCAGGAGACTATGGTGAGTACCTTTTAAATGAGGATGAACACCTAATAGAAATTAAAACAGGCTCTTCACTGCCTTTATGGCTTACCGCAGCTCTAACTAAATATGCAATTTTTCCCGTTTCATTTTCAAAATATGGAAATATATACAAACAAAATTTGAAACGTACAAAATGTAAAAGACCACACACAGTAATTGGAATACACAAATTAAAGGAGGCTATCTAATATGTTTAATAGTATAATCACAACCACAACATCCACTCTTAGCGTTAATACCGCCGTCATCTGCCTTGTATCGGCACTTGTTATGGGCGCTATTATATCAATAACCTACATGTGCAGCGGAAGATATACAAAAAGTTTCGCCACTTCTCTCGTACTTCTGCCTGCACTTGTACAGGTTGTTATAATGATGGTAAATGGAAATCTTGGCACAGGTGTTGCTGTTTTGGGCGCATTCAGCCTTATCCGTTTCCGTTCAGTACCTGGCAGCTCGAAGGATATTTGCACCATTTTCTTTGCAATGGCAATAGGCCTTGCAACTGGAATGGGCTACGTAACATTTGCCTTAGCAGTGACAATAGTGATGAGCCTTATTATGTTTGCACTGGCTAAATCACCCTTTGCAGAAAACTATAATAACGAAAAGGAACTTAAAATCACAATTCCCGAAGACTTGGATTATACAGGTGTGTTTGATGACCTTTTTACAAAATACACTAAATCCACAACACTTGAAAGTGTGAAAACAACAAATCTTGGCAGCATGTTTCAACTTAAATACCATGTGGCATTAAAAGATTTAACCCTTGAAAAAGCATTTATTGATGACCTGCGTTGCCGTAATGGAAACCTCACTATAGTGTGTTCAAAACAGCAGTCAGGTACAGGTGAACTTTAAATAAATTTTATACGAATTGAAAGGAGCACTACTAAATATGAAAAAACACGTAAAACTTACTATTGCCATTTTGGCAACGATAATGGCTATTAATTTAACCGCATGTTCGTCAAAAACAGAAACTTCAACAGCCGCTTCAGCAAGCACCACAGCACAAACTGATACGTCTTCATCACAGTATTTTGATGAAGATGATTTAGATGACTCTTACGACAGTTCTTCGGCAAATAAAATAACTCTAAACGGAGATAGTATTACAGGCACAGGAATAAGCATTGACGGCACCACCGCAACCATTACAAATGCTGGTGTATACGAAATTTCAGGCACACTTACAGATGGACAGATTATTGTAAATTCCGCCGCAAAAGGTACGGTTCGCATTGTACTTAATAATGCTAATATTTCTTGCTCCACAAGTGCACCAATTTTTGTACAACAGTCTGATAAAACAATAATCACACTGCCAGATGGCACAAGTAGCACCCTTTCTGATGGAGAAGTCTATGCTTTAAATTCAAATGACGAACCAACAGCCTGTCTTTTCAGCAAAGACGACCTTGTTATAAACGGAACCGGTGCACTTACAGTAAATGCCACATATAACGATGGTATAACTGGCAAAGATGATTTAAAAATTGCACAGTCAACTATCAACATTACATCTGCCGATGATGGAATTGTTGGCAAAGACCTCCTGGCTCTCACATCGGCAACCATAACAGTGTCCGCACAGGGAGATGGATTAAAGTCTTCAAATGATACTGATTCAGACAGCGGCATAATTTATGTAGAGAGTGGTACTTACAATATTACATCAAGCACTGATGGCTTACAGGCCGTTTCTCTTTTGGACATTGATGGTGGTGACTTCACCATAGTGACTGGCGGCGGCAGTGCAAATTCAAGTACCAAAACCGATGGCAGTTGGGGTAATTGGGGCGGTGGCAAAGGCGAAAAACCCAGTTCCTCCACCAATGTAACAAATCTGCAAGCTTCAACAGTAGTAGATTCAACCTCAACAGAAACAGAGGAATCCAGTGCCAAGGGTATAAAAGCAACAACAAATATAAATATAAGTGGCGGTACATTCAATATAGATTCCTCTGATGACTCAATTCATTCAAATGGGGCAGTTTCCATAGCAGATGGAACGTTTAATATTTCCTCAGGGGATGACGGTATTCATGCAGACAGTGATGTAACAATTGATGGTGGCTCAATTGCAATTGAAAAAAGCTACGAGGGAATTGAAGGCTCTAATATAACCATAAACGCAGGTGATATAGGCCTTACAGCATCTGATGATGGTATAAATGTAGCGGGAGGAAACGATGGCTCGTCAACTAACGGGAGAGTTGGACAAAATAGCTTTTCCGATTCTTCGTCAAACACTCTTACAATAACCAGTGGTAATATTTTAGTAAATGCTTCCGGTGATGGAATTGACGTAAATGGTACTGCTAAAATGACAGGCGGTTATGTAATTGTAAATGGCCCAACAAATAATGGCAACGGTGCTTTAGACTATGATGGCACCTTTGATGTAACAGGCGGAACTCTTTGTGCTTTTGGTAGCACAGGCATGGCAATGTCACCAAGCAGTACATCTTCAGTTTTAAGCTTCTCAATGACTTTTGATGAAACTAAATCCGCAGGCACAACTGTTTCGGTAAATAATTCTTCAGATGACGAAGTGATTTCATTTACTTCCAACAGTGACTTCCAAAATGTTGTAATAACTTGCCCAGACTTCAAAGTAGATTCAGAATATACAATACTTGCTGATGGTGAAGCAACCTTTACTTTCACACCAACAGATACAGTAACCCATGTCACAAAAGACGGTATCACAACAGGCGGTGGTGGTATGCCAGCCGGTGGTGGAAGAGGCCAAAATGGCACTGCTCCATCAGGTGAAGCCCCATCAGGTGAAATGCCAGCGGGTGAAGCTCCAACGGGAGAACGTCCACAAGGAGAACGTCCTTCTGGTGAACGTCCACAAGGTGGTCCTGGCAAAGAAATGCCAACAGATATTACTTCATCTGAAACAACAAATTAAATACAAATTAAAGGGTGAGATTGAAAGTAAGTCTCACCCTTTTTATTATAAAAATATAACTCAAAAACCCCACTAATGAAAACCTTAAATTCATCAGTGGGGTTATATCTTATGAAACCTTCTTCTTCTTTTTCTTTTCTCTTTTCAACGGTTGTCTGTTTTCGTTAATCACATAAACAGGGTCGCTGTTTCCTTTTACGCATTCGGCAGTGATTATACATTTTTCAACTGTTTTATCGCTAGGTATTTCATACATAATCTGGTTAATAAATCCCTCAACTATTGCACGAAGACCTCTTGCGCCCGTACCTCTCTCAATAGCAAGCTTTGCAATCTCTACAAAAGCTTCCTTTTCAAACTCAAGCAATACATTGTCAAGTTCAAAAAGATATTCATACTGCCTGGTAATGGCATTTTTAGGTTCTGTAAGTATCTGAACAAGTTCGCTTTCAGATAAATCATTAAGGCTTACAACAACCGGCAATCTGCCAACAAACTCGGCAATAAGTCCATACTTAATTAAATCCTGTGGCTGAAGACTTTTTAACAGTTCGTCAAAGTTTCTTTCTTTTTTACTTTGAACCTTTGCGCCAAAACCGATAACCTTCTCACCCATACGATTTTCTATAATCTTTTCAATACCGCCAAAAGCTCCTCCGCAAATAAATAAAATATTTGTAGTGTCAATCTGAATAAGCTCCTGATGTGGGTGCTTCCTGCCTCCTTGTGGAGGAACAGATGCAACAGTACCCTCGAGTATCTTCAAAAGTGCTTGCTGAACTCCCTCTCCACTAACATCACGTGTAATGGATGGATTTTCACTCTTTTTAGTAATTTTGTCAATTTCATCAATGTAAACAATGCCTCGCTCGGCTCTTTCAATGTCATAATCTGCAGCTTGAATCAGCTTAAGCAGAATATTTTCAACATCTTCGCCAACATATCCAGCTTCTGTAAGTGTAGTAGCGTCAGCAATAGCAAAAGGTACATTTAAAAGCTTAGCAAGTGTTTGCGCAAGCAAAGTTTTACCAACACCAGTAGGTCCAACAATTAGTATGTTACTTTTCTGAAGTTCAACATCATCTGGCTTTTTGGCAATGGAAATTCTTTTATAGTGGTTGTAAACCGCCACAGAAAGAACTTTTTTTGCATTATCCTGACCAATAACATATTCGTCAAGAATAGCTTTAATCTCCTTTGGTTTAGGTAACTCAGAACTACCTGCAAAAACTTCATCTTCAAATTCTTCCATAATAATGTCAGAGCAAAGTTCAATACATTCATCGCAAATATAAACATCTGGGCCAGCTATAAGCTTTTTAACCTGTTCCTGGGGCTTACCGCAAAAAGAGCATCTAAGCTGTTTTTTTTCTTCTGTTTTTGAAGCCATAACTTCATCTCCTTACAGGCATCATACTGGCTTTGAAATAACTTCGTCAATAAGACCATATTCCTTAGCCTCAAGTGCCGACATGTAATTGTCACGCTCTGTATCTCTTTCAATTTCATCATAACTCTTACCAGTGTTGTTTGCAAGAATTTGATTTAATTTCTTTTTAGTTTTTAAAATATTTTCCGCTACTATTCTAATTTCAGTTGCCTGACCTCTTGCACCACCAGAAGGCTGGTGAATCATGATTTCAGCATTAGGAAGTGCAAAACGCTTGCCTTTCTGCCCTCCTGAAAGCAAAAAAGCTCCCATGCTTGCCGCCATACCAATACAAATTGTAGATACATCTGGTTTAATGTACTGCATTGTGTCATAAATTGCCATTCCGGCTGTAACCGAACCTCCAGGGCTATTTATGTAAAGATTGATATCTTTATCAGGGTCTTCTGCCGCAAGAAACAGTAACTGGGCTACAATAAGGCTCGCTGTAACATCACTAACTTCTTCACCAAGAAAAATAATTCTATCTTTTAAAAGTCTGGAATATATGTCGTAGGAGCGTTCTCCTCGGCTTGACTGTTCAATAACATAAGGTACTAAACTCATAAAACAAACCTCCTATATACTTTATACTTGTAAATTATTCTGCACTCTTAGCTTCAACAATAACTGCTGTTTCTTCAATAACCTTAAGTGCTTTCTGCACTGCTAAATCTTCAGCGATAGCTTTTTTGTCTTCATCTCTGAATATTTCCAGCATTTTTTCTGCCGCAATGCCATAACCTTCGCCAATTTTAGTAATCTGCTCGTTTAACTCCTCATCAGTTGCAACGATGCCTTCTTCTTTTGCAATCTGCTCAAGCATAAGTCTTGCTCTAACACTCTTAGCTGCAGATTCTCTGAAAGTTTCTCTAAGACCTTCTGGGGTAGTACCAAGATACTGGCAGTATACTTCAACAGATAGACCTTGTTTTGAAACATTGTTAGAGAAATCTTGCATCATCTGGTCAATTTTGTTTTCGTACATAACTTCAGGTACATCCATAACTGCATTTGCAACAGCCATGTCAAGTAACTGGTCACCTTGAATTTGCTTTGCATTCGCTTCAGCAGTCTCTTTAAGTTTATCCACAATACTAGCTTTGTATTCAGCTAATGTTTCAAATTCAGAAACATCCTGTGCAAACTCGTCGTTAAGTTCAGGAAGTTCGTTAACGCTTATACCTTTAATCTCTACTGCAAAAACAGCCTCTTTACCTTTAAGTTCTTCTGCATGGTATTCAGCAGGGAAAGTAACACTAACATCAAATTTGTCGCCAATGGAATGTCCAACAATCTGGTCTTCAAAAGTATCAATAAATGAGTGTGAACCTAAAGTAAGGTCATAGCTGTCTGCTGTGCCGCCTTCAAAAGCAATGCCATCAACAGTACCTGCATAGCTTAAGTTAACAATATCGCCCATCTGTGCTGCTCTGTCTTCAATTGTCTGCATTCTGGAGTTCTTCTCCTGAACCTTTTTAAGTTCTGCTTCAATTGTTTCATCAGTAATTGTAGTATCAGCCTTCTCAACCTCAAGCCCTTTGTACATACCAAGCTTTACACTTGGTTTAACAGTAACTTCAACTTCAAAAGTTACGCCCGTAGCTTTGTCAATAACAGGTGCGTCAATTTCAGGTCTTGAAACAGTGTCAAGTTCAAGTTCTTTTACAGCTATATCGTACTCTGTATTAAGTATGAAATTTACTGCATCATCATAAAAAATTTGTGACCCAAACTGGCTTTCAATTAGTTTTCTTGGAGCTTTACCCTTTCTAAACCCTGGAAGTGAAAGGTGGTTTTTGTTTTTGTTATAAGCATGCTTCATGCCCTCTTCAAGCTTTTCAGCACCTACCTGAAATGAGAATTTTACCACGTTATTTTCTTTGCTTATTACCTGTGCATTCATCCTTGAAATTCCTCCTTAGAATACTATAGAATACAATTTTTTCTATAATTAGTTTCAATCTATGTCTGTCTTTTAGAGGTACATTGCCTCTTTTCCAATAAAACTTGTGACCGCATAGCTAAAGGATATTATATCATATACGCTTTATAAAATCCAGAAAAAAAACTGACATTTATAAGATTTCTATCACAACATCTTCCACTACCGCATCTGTGTTATGTTCTATAAAGTTAATAACATTGTCTATAATACTGTTTGCGTGGCTAACTTCATTTGTAACACAAGCAAAACCTATTGCAATATCTTTGTGAACATCCTGCATTTCAATCTCTGCCACGGATACATTGAATTTGTGCTTTGTTTTCTCAACGATGCTTCTTACAACCATTCTTTTGTCTTTAAGAGATAATACCCATTCTGCCCTAAGATATACTTTGCAGGTTCCAACTATCATGAAATCACCCTAACAATATTTTATATTTGAAGCGAAATTTATTTGAGTTTTTTGAAATATAAACAATACCTATTGTACATGCTTTTTATTAGCATATTAAGTAACATATTCTTTTTCTTGAAATTTATGTGTGCCTAAAATAAATTAGTTATTAAAATCATAATATGTTCACAAAAAGTGGCCGATTACATCAAACCGCATATCAAATAAATTTTTCTAATACAAATTCACGGGCTTGTTATTTTGGAACACAAGATTGTGAGCTTTCATAAAATAGTAATATAGCACGATTAATATACTTATAAGGAGGTGTTTGAATGAATTATTTGGTCTTCAACACAACAAGCAAACCACTGAATGTTACTTTAACAGACGGAAGTAGTAATGTTACCATTGTAAACGATGCAATAGAATCAATAGACATTGTTCATGCTGAAATTCACGAAGGCATGCATTATACAGCAAATCATTTTTATCCAGCTGTTGCCAACAACGCATATGTATATATGCATATAAGAACAGGGTCAACAAAATATTCACACCTTACAATGGTAGTACAAGCTGAGGCAAAAAGCTATGTTACCTTCTATGCAGACTCTACTTATACCACTAACGGCACATCTGTTACTGCTTTTAATAACAATCTACCATCAATAAATACCACGGCATCGAGTATATATTATGCCCCAACCGAAGTCGTCGTAGGAACGCTTATATATGAGGATTTTGTTCCAGCTGGTTCTGGTTCAAAATCAATAAGTGCCACTAATGTGTCCAGAAATGAATGGATATTAGATTTGGATACCGATTATTTACTAAGGGTGCAAAACGTTGGAGGTAGCTCTGTAACTTCGGATACAACTATAACTTTCGTATATTACGAAGTGTCAGTATAATTTAAAATAACTTTTGCTTTTGCAACGTAAATCATTTAGCATAATATAATAAAGAAATATCCTGCTTGGTATATAGGTTTTATTGAATTAAAAAGATTGACAAGCTTTTTAATTCAATAAAGAAAAAACACACAAACAGGCCAATCAAGCCTATTTGTGTGTTTTATTTTAAAGCGCGAAACGAGATTCGAACTCGCGGCCCTCGCCTTGGCAAGGCGATGCTCTACCACTGAGCCATTCGCGCCCACTACTTTTAAAATATGGTGCCCAGACTCGGAATCGAACCAAGGACACGAGGATTTTCAGTCCTCTGCTCTACCGACTGAGCTATCTGGGCAAAATTTAAATCAGCACCTTCACTTTAAAAGTAAAGCGTGCCCGAGACCGGAATCGAACCGGTACGGGTTTAACCCCGCAGGATTTTAAGTCCTGTGCGTCTGCCAGTTCCGCCACTCGGGCATGGCAACCTAAATTAATATTTAGGTTAAAGCAATGGATGGGGAAGGATTCGAACCTTCGAAGCAAATATGCAGCGGATTTACAGTCCGGCCCCTTTGGCCACTCGGGAACCCATCCATATATGTGCCAACTTTTCAAGCGGCGATATATACTATATCACACAATTCATCAAAAGTCAACAACTTTTTTATTTTTTTTACAAAGTTAAACTCTGAAAAATGAATAACGTTTTATTAAACCTAGTCTCCATAGAAAGGAGGTGATCCAGCCGCACCTTCCGATACGGCTACCTTGTTACGACTTCACCCCAGTCGCTAGCTTCACCTTCGGCGACTCCCTCTTTACAGTTGGGTCATC
>JBFWMT010000032.1:0-28639 GCA_050251415.1 Anaerotignaceae bacterium
TATACACATTGGCAATGCAAGGCCTTACGTAACATTTGATACGGTGCGCCGTTACATGGAATACAAGGGCTACGAGGTTACTTATATACAAAATTTTACAGATGTTGATGACAAAATAATTAAAAAAGCCAATGAAGAAAACACAACTATGGAAGTTATTAGCAATCGCTATATTGAGGAGTGCTTCCGTGATGCTGATGGGCTTCATGTAAAAAGAGCAACACACCATCCTCGTGTTACAGAAGAAATGGAATACATTATTGAAATGATAAGCGAACTTATTGAGAAAGGTCATGCTTATGAGGATAATGGAACAGTTTATTTTAACACAAAATCTTTCCCTGAATATGGCAAGCTTAGCAAGAAAAATTTAGATGAACTTATTGCAGGGGCAAGTGACCGTGTTGCTGTTGATGGTGCAAAGAGAAACCCAACCGACTTTGTACTTTGGAAGCCATTCAAGCCAGGTGAGCCAAAGTGGAAATCACCTTGGGGTGAGGGCAGACCAGGCTGGCATATTGAATGTTCCGTAATGGCAAAACGTTATTTAGGGCCAACTATTGATATTCATGCCGGTGGAGAAGATTTAGTATTCCCTCATCACGAAAATGAAATTGCACAAAGTGAAGCTTGCAACGGAGTGCCTTTTGCTAAATATTGGATACACAATGGTTTTATAACAGTTGATAATGAAAAAATGAGTAAGTCGGCAGGCAATTTCTTCACTGTAAGAGATATTGCGGCAGAGTTCCCTTATGAGGTTATTCGCTTTTTCATACTAAATGGACAGTATAGAAGCCCTATTAATTTTAGCCGTGAGCTTATGGAAAGTTGCCAAAATGGTCTTGAAAGAATTAAAAACTCCAAAAAAGATTTGGCATATTATATTGAAAACTGCTTAGATATAGAGCTTAAGGAAAATGAAAAGCTTGATGAAATTGAAAAGTTCAGAACACAGTTTGAAGAGGCTATGGATGATGACTTCAATACTGCTGATGCTGTAAGTACTGTGTATGAACTTGTTCGCTTTATTAACAAAAACAGCAAAGAAGGGGTTTCAAAAGCATATGCACAAAAGGAAATGGAAATGTTCAAAGCCCTTACAACAATACTTGGAATAGCAGAGGATGAAGAAGTGGCACAGGACAAAGATGCAGCAAAAATTGAAGAACTTATTGCAAACAGAACCGAAGCAAAAAAGAACAAAGATTTTGCAGCAGCAGATGCAATAAGAGAAGAACTTACCGCAATGGGAATAACAATAAAGGACACCCGTCAGGGAGTACAATGGTTTAGAGGATAATTATGGATATAATAAATATACAAAAATCATATAGCGGCGAAAATCCAAAAGAACTTTCGCCGCTGGTTCTTGCCTATATTGGCGATGCAGTGTTCGAGCTTTTTGTTCGAACACTGGTGCTTTCAAAAGGCAATGCACCTGTAAATAAAATGCACAAGCGTAGCCGTGAAATAGTTAAAGCAAAGGGTCAAAGTGACATGTATTTTAAAATAGAGGACATGCTTACAGAAGAAGAACAAAGTGTTTTTAGGCGTGGAAGAAATGCAAAAAGCCACACTATGCCCAAAAATGCAGATTTAATGGACTATAAGCATGCAACAGGGCTTGAGGCACTATTTGGCTACTTATATTTACAAGGAAATATGGTAAGACTTACAGAACTTTTTAACAAGGGCGTTTCAAATGATGAGGAGAATTAATTTGGATAAAACAAAATTTAACAACAAAAGCGAAAGAAATGACGGCAAAACAAAATTCAGTGGTAAAAGTGAAAGAAATGATGGTAAACCAAAATTCAATGGTAAAAGTGAAAGAAATGACAGCAAACCAAGATTTGGCGGCAAAGACGAAAGAAATGATAGCAATCCAAGATTTGCCAGAAAAGATGAAAGAAATGACAGCAAACCAAGATTTTACAGTAAAGACGAAAGAAATGACAGCAAACCAAGATTCAACGACAGAAACGAAAGAAATGACGATAAAGAGTTTAACGAAAATCAGGTGGAAGGCAGAAATGCAATGCTTGAGGTTTTAAATAGTGGTAGGGATGTAGAAAAAATTCTGATTGCCAGAGGAAATACTGAAGGAACAATAAGACGTATTGTAGCTATGGCAACTGAACGTGGTATTGTTGTACAGCAAACAGACCGTCAGCGTTTGGATGATATGAGCCAGACAAAAAATCATCAGGGCATTATAGGCTTTGTATCTGCCCATCAGTATGTTGAGGTTGAGGATATTATTAAAATTGCAAGAGATAAGGGCGAAGAACCGTTCATTATTTTGCTGGATGGAATTACAGACCCACACAACCTTGGCGCTATTATAAGAACAGCAGATGCCAGTGGTGCACATGGTGTTGTAATACCTAAAAGACGTTCAGTGGGTCTTACGGCAACTGTTTCAAAAACATCGGCAGGCGCTATTGAATATGTGCCCGTGGCAAAGGTGGTTAACCTTGGAAACACATTAGACGATCTTAAAAAACATGGTATTTGGGTTGCCTGTGCAGAGATGACAGGGAAAGCTCATTTTGATACAGATATGAAAGGACCTATTGCACTTGTAATTGGCAGTGAGGGCGAAGGCGTTAGCCGTCTTGTAAAGGAAAAATGTGATTTCACTGTATCTATACCTATGAAAGGTCAAATTGCATCCCTTAATGCGTCTGTTGCGGCAGCATTACTTATGTATGAGGTTGTAAGGCAAAGAAAAGGCTGACAGGAAGGATTATTCCATTGAAAAAAGATTTTTTACTAGTAGATGGCTACAATATAATACATGCCTGGGATGACCTTAAGGAAATGGCGGAAATAAGCCTTGAAAGTGCCAGAAATAAGCTTTTGGATATAATGAGCAACTATCAAGGCTATAAAAGCCGTCTTACTGTTATAGTGGTGTTTGACGGATATCTTGTTAAGGGTAGTATTGGCACGGCGTATCAACATAATAATATATTTGTAGTGTTTACAAAAGAAGCTGAAACGGCTGACCACTACATAGAAAAAACTGTTAACAGACTTCCACGGGAATGCAAAATACGTGTTGCTACATCTGATGGGCTGGAACAGCTTATTATTTTAGGTCATGGAGCAGTGCGAATGAGTGCAAGGGAATTAAAAAGAGAAATTGAATATGTAAACAATCACATTAGAGAAACGTATATTCAAATAAGACCACCGAAAAACAATTTGCTTATGGATAATTTGGATGAAGAAACCCAAAAGATTTTGGAGCGTATGAGACGGGGAAAGAATTAGGGTATTGCAATAACTTGAATGGGGTGCATTAAACTGTTACAGGCAGATTTTAATAGCTATAAAGATGAAGAAATAATTGACTTTGTAAAAAGAGGAAATGACAGGGCTCAAGAATTTATAATGAATAAGTATAAAACCATGGTAAAAAGCCGAGCTAGAGCTTATTTTCTTATTGGAGCGGACCGTGAGGATATAATTCAAGAGGGCATGATTGGGCTTTATAAGGCAGTAAGAGATTATCAGACGGATAAGAATGCCAGTTTTAAAAGCTTTGCGGAGCTTTGCATAAATAGGCAGATGATTACTGCCATAAAAACTGCTGGCAGGCAAAAGCACATGCCTCTTAATTCTTCAGTATCATTAAACAGACCGGTTTTTGATGAGCAGGAAGAACATACATATATGGACATGCTGGAAAGCATAGAGGTTACAAGCCCCGAAACTTTATTTATAGGACAGGAAGAAAAGGGGTTTATTGAGGATCATATTGCTAAAAATTTAAGCGGATTTGAAAATAAGGTTCTGGCTTTTTATTTGCAAGGAAAAACTTATTCAGAGATTGCGGTTTTGATGAATAAGCCTGAGAAAAGTATAGATAATGCACTTCAGCGCGTTAAAAAGAAAGTAGAAAAATTTATTGATAAAAGAAAACTTGACGACTAACAAAATTTGTGGTAATATATTTTGCGTTGACAAGTACGTTTTGGTGGTTGAGTAATTGCAGAAATTCTACGTAAAAAAAGATTTGTCAATCCCAGTATGCTGTTGTAGCTCAGTTGGTAGAGCACCGCATTGGTAGTGCGGAGGTCACGGGTCCGAATCCCGTCAACAGCTTACTTTTATTAACTTAAATAAACCTTGATTTTTCAAGGAAAATGGCACATATAAGATAATTTGCACTCCCTTTTGGGGAGTGTTTTTTTATGCGTAAAAATGAGGAAAAGGACGAGGACCATAAAAAACTTATTTTAATATACAATATAGTAGTTTATATTCAAGGGAAATAAAGACGTTAAATTAAAAGAGAGATAAAAAGTTTAAAGATAATGGTTTTGATGAGCAACCATACTGCCCGTTTAAAGGCAATGGTTGTTCTTTTTTTTCAAAAAATTAATATACAATAAATGTAGGGCTATGGACGAGCATTATTTTAAAAGAGTTTAAAAATCCAATTTCCTTTAAGGCTATTATAAATTAATTTTTAAATTTAATGGAGGCAATTCAATGAGAGATAAAACTAAAAATTCAGAAATAAGTTTCATTGCGCCGTCTGAAAAGCTAGGGATTAATGCTAAAAGAATAATCAAAGAGAGAAAAGAAAATATTGATGTATATGTATCAGCATTGAATGAGGCGTACATTATAGCCAAGGAACTGCCTCAAAAAGGTACTAGTGTAATTATAAGTAGAAAAGGTACTAAGGTTTTTTTAGAAAAACAACTTAATATACCAGTTGTTGGTGTTAATACTATTTTATCCGATTACATTGAGATTATGAAAATTGCAAAAAGCATAGATGGGATAGTTGCATTTTTTACATATGATAATATTACAGAGGACGTTAAAACAATGTGCTATTTGTTAAATATAAATGCTAAATATTACACATTTAATGATGTTGAAAGCTGTGAATATGTTGTTAAAGAGGCAATTGTAGACGGAGCCAAGCTAGGTGTAGGTGGGGCTTTAACGGAAAAATTCTCCATAAAGCATAACCTTAAACACATAGTAGTTGAAAATTCAGAAGAATCAATTATAAATTCAATTGAAACTGCAAAACAAATTTTATATGTCCAGAAGGAAGAATTAAAAAAACAAGAAAAGCTGAAACTTAAACTAAAAAGTTATCAGGCAGTACTAGATTTTACCCATGATGCAATAATCTCTGTGGATACATTTGGAAAAGTAAGTGTGGTTAATCCCGTTGCAGAGAGGATAATGAATGTAAATAGGGAAAATTGCATTGGTAAATGTGTAGACGATGTACTTCCAAACAGCAAAATGACAGAGGTTTTAAATAAGGGGTTGCAACAAACTGATGAGTTAATGAACATAAATGGCACTTTAGTTTCCACAAACAGAATACCAATAATAGTAAATAATGAAGTTAAGGGTGTTGTTGCCACATTTCAGGACATAAAAACTATTCAAAACAGTGAGAAAAACATAAGAATAAGGCTGAACAAAAAAGGTCTTACTGCAAGATATACTTTTGCTGATATACAGGGGCACTCTGAAGCTATTATTAAGGCAATTGATACTGCGAAAAGATATGCTTTATCTAATTCAACAGTATTAATTCACGGTGAAACTGGATGTGGAAAAGAATTGTTTGCGCAAAGTATACATAATTACTGCGCCAGAAAAAATGAACCATTTGTTGCAATTAACTGCGCTGCCTTGGCAAAAAATCTATTAGAAGCAGAACTGTTCGGTTATGAGGATGGAAGCTTTACGGGAGCGTTAAAAGGCGGGAAAGCGGGTCTTTTCGAGTTAGCTCATAAGGGTACTATTTTTTTAGACGAAATAGGAGAAATTCCAGTGGATGTGCAGGTACAGCTGCTTAGAGTTTTGCAGGAAAAAGAAATAAGAAGGATTGGAAGTGTTGCAGTAACACCTATCGATGTAAGAATAATTACAGCCACAAATAAAAGATTGGAGGATGAAATTTCAAATAACAGATTCAGAGAAGATTTGTACTACAGACTTAATGTTTTAAATCTTGAAATTCCTTCGCTAAGAATGAGGAGAGAAGATGTAGGTGAAATAGGTAATTCTATATTAAAAAAACTGAGCGGACAAAAATATGATGAGATTAAAGCTAGCTTTAATGAAGCCATAGAAAATCTTGGAGATTATGATTGGCCAGGCAATATTCGAGAACTACATAATTTTGTAGAACGAATTTATGCAATTTTGTCAGGAGGTAAGAAAAATATTCAATTTGAGGATTTGGTAAACAATTTTTACGCTAAAGAGAAAAAAGATTGTAAATGTGAAAATGAGGAGGAAAACTTGGCTATTTGGGAACGAGAAAAAATTATTACAACCCTTAGAAATAATAATCTTAAAATTAAAAATTCAGCAAATGAATTAGGCATAAGCAGAACTACTTTATGGAGGAAAATAAAAGAATACAATATTAAATTATAGCGTTCCATAGAGTTCCAAAATGTTTCTTATGTATGTGTGTTATTGAAACAATATGGAACTGAAAGTAAATATAATGAACTGAAAAATGTCAGCTTTTTATTTAAGGATGACATTTTTTTAATATAAACGTGGTTGAAACAATGGAAACGGACAATTTACTTTAATTAATAAATTTTTGGCATCATTATTGCTCAATAGTATTATTGCAATATTCAAATAGCTATTTTTTATAGCTTGTGTTACGAATCATATCTTAATTCAATTCAATGGAGGGATGTTTATGGGTAAGTATGCAATAAGAAAAATTGGTTTCATTATTGGTATTATAGTTTTTGCATTTATGCTTGCAATGCCAACACCAGAAGGTTTAACTCCAATTGCACAAAAAGTTTTGGCTTCAACTGTTTTAATGGTGATCTTTTGGATGACTGAGGCAATCCCTATAGCCATGACATCATATTTGCCGCTTATAGTTTTTCCGATAATTAGCCTAACTGGGTCAAAAGGTCAAAATGATATTGTATTATTTGGACACTATGCATATACAACGGTATATTTACTTGTTGGTGTAGGTTTCCTCTCTGGTGCAATGGTTAAGTGGAATTTACATAGCAGAATAGCTTTAAGTATAGTTAGAAAAGTTGGTGCAAAACCTAAAAATTTGATTTTAGGATTTATATTAGCGGTTTCATTTGTTTCAATGTGGATGTCAAATACAACTGCAACAGTTATGATGCTTCCAGTTGCGTTATCAATTACTGCGGCCCTTAAAGATGCAGATGCTGGGTTTAAAAAAGCATTGATATTGTCAATACCATTCGCCGCAACAATAGGTGGAATAGGAACCGTAATAGGTACAACAACAAATCCAACAGGGATAGGTCTTATAAGGGAAACAATTGGTATAGATATAACATTTACAGACTGGTTAAAAATAGGGTTGCCGTTTGTAGTAGTAATAGTGCCAATTTTATGGATATATATGGTTAAATTTTTCAAAGTTGACAAAATGAAAAATATAGATGTTACTGCAATCGACAGTGAGTATAAAAATCTTGGGCCGATGTCAAAAGGTGAAAAATACACAGCATATATTTTCCTTTTTGCAATAGTTGCATGGATGACACGCTCTCAAGTATGGGGCAAGTTTTTACCATTTGTAACAGACGAAACAATAGCTATGTTTGCGGCGCTACTTACAATTGTTATTCCTGTTGACTGGAAAGCAGGAGAGTATTTAATGGATATGAAAACGGCCATTAAAGAAATACCGTGGTCAGCATGTATACTGCTTGGCGGTTCTATGGTCATGGGTAATGCATTTAAAGATTCAGGTTGTGCAGCTTGGGTTGCTGGAAAATTAGGCGGATTGGCAGGATTATCACCACTATTAATAGTAATTATAGTTGGAATTGTTACAGCAATTGTTACAGAGCTTACAACAAATGCGGTTGTTGTTGCAGCATTTTTGCCTGTGCTTGCCAGCGTTGGAACAGCCATAGGTGTAAATCCGTTAGCGATGATGCTTGCATGTATGTTATCATGCAACTTTGCTTTTATGCTGCCACCGGCAACGCCACCAAATGCAGTTGCATATGGTACAGGAGAGATAGAAATGGCGGATCTTATTAAATGTGGTTTTGGTCTTAAAATCATTTGTTTAATTATATTCCCATTTATAGTTTATGGTATAACAATGGGCGTTTTTGGCTTTGGAGTTTAAACAAATTAAGCAAATAATTTGGTTCATGCTAGAAGTTCGCTATAAAAATAATAGTTTATTTTGGGTTTAAAGTAAGAGGCGGCATTATTTACAATTACAGAACGCATAACTTTGCATCGGGTTTATTTAGTGCCGCCAAATGAAAGGGGCAATTAAAATGAGTAGAGGAATATTGGACGGGATTACAGTGCTTGACCTTACAAGGGTTCTTGCAGGCCCTTATAGTGGCATGCTTTTGGCAGATATGGGTGCAAATGTAATTAAAATTGAAATGCCGAAAAAAGGTGATGACAGTAGAGCTTTTGGGCCTTTTATAAATGGTGAAAGTGCATATTACATGAACTTGAACAGAAATAAAAAAGGAGTAACACTAAACCTTAAGGATGAAGAGGGTAAAAAAGTTTTTAAAGAAATGGTAAAGAAAGCGGATGTGGTTTTGGAAAACTATAGACCGGGAACTATGGAAAAGCTAGGATTGGGTTATGAAACTTTGAAGGAAATTAATTCGGGTATAGTATATGGCTGTGTTTCGGGTTTTGGTCATTATGGCCCTTATAGTAAAAGGGCGGGGTATGATATTATTGGGCAGGCAATGGGCGGACTAATGAGCACCACAGGGTGGCCTGGAGGTCAGCCAACCAGAACAGGAACAGCAATGGGTGATGTTTTGGGTGGATTAAGTGTTACTATCGGTGTACTTGCAGCAGTGGTAAATAAAATTAAGACAGGTGAGGGACAAAAGGTTGATGTAGCATTAGTTGATTCTGTGGTATCTTCCCTTGAAATAATTACGCAAATTTATATTGCTTCAGGCAAAATACCTGAAAGAATTGGCAATAGATATGAGTCAACTTATCCTTACGATTCTTTTAAAGCCAAGGACGGAAGTGTTGTAATAGCCTGTGGCAATGATAAATTATTCAGGCTTTTGGCAGAAGAAATGGGGCAAGTTGAAATTGTTACTGACCCAAGGTTTGAAAAAAATACACAAAGAGTTTTAAATCATGCCCTGCTTAAAGAAATTGTAGAGAATTGGACAATAAAGTACACCATAGATGAAATTCAGGAAAAACTTCTTGCAATTGGTATTCCTACTGCGCCCATTAATACTATAGATAGAATAGTTAAAGACCCTCATATTGCAGGGGCTAGAGAAATGTTTGTTGAAATTGAGCATCCTGTTGCTGGCAAAACAAAAATTACAGGCGAGCATATTAAGTTTAGTGAATTAAAGGCTGAAGTAAGAACCCCTGCTCCCACTTTAGGTCAGCACAACAAAGAAATATATAGTAACTTTCTTGGCTTAAAGGATGAGGTAATAGCGGAATACATACAAAGAGGAGTAATTTGAAGATTTAGGTTTTTAAGAGACAAGGCAATAGAAAAATGGTTATTTTAGATACTTAATTATTGCACAAGAAATATTGGTAGATAAATTGTTGTTTATAAAGAAATTAAACTGAAAACGAAGAAAGGGAAAGGCGAAAGTTATGAATTTACCTAATAGTGTAGAAATAATAGATGTTTGCGGGCGTGATGGATTCCAAAATATTAAGACGTTTATAAAAACAGAGGACAAAGTAAAAATTATTAAGAAAATTATTGATTCTGGGTTTAAAAAAGTTGAAATTACATCCTTTGTTAATCCTAAAAGAGTTCCACAAATGGCTGATGCAAAAGAGGTAAGTAAAGAAATTCTTAAATATGCTGTAAATAAGGATGTAAAAATAATGGCGTTGGTGCCAAATATTAAAGGTGCTCAGATAGCGGTGGAGTCAAACATTCGGGAGATTAGCTATGTTGTCTCTGTAAGTGAAAGGCATAACATGGAGAATGTTCAATCCACAGTAGAGATGTCGATGAAGCATTTTGAAGAGATATGTAAAGAATATAAAGGAATTTTAAAGGTAAGATTAGACCTGGCAACCAGCTTTGGCTGTCCATTTGGAGAAAAAATAGAAACAAAAAAAATTATAAGCATCGCCCAAAGGGGATTAAATGCTGGTGCAAGTAAAATTGTACTTGCAGATACTGTAGGATTGGGCAATCCTATTCAGATTGGTTTAGTGTTAGAGGAAGTGAAAAAGCATATGGATATTGATGATATTGCTATGCACCTTCATGATACGAGAGGTCTGGCCTTAGCAAATACATTAACAGCACTACATTATGGAGTTAAAGAGTTTGAATCGGCCACAGCAGGACTAGGCGGTTGCCCATTTGCACCAGGGGCATCAGGTAATGTTGCATCGGAAGATTTGGAGAATATGCTTACAATGATGGGAATTGAAACGAATATAAATTTAAATGAATTAAATAAAGCTATATCCTTAATTAGAGAAAAAGTTGATGCTCCAATTATAAGTCATACAGCACATTTGTATAATTGTAAAGCAATATGACGTTTCATAAATAGTTGGAACTGTTATAATCAGTACTTACAATGATAGTAGAAATTTACGCCATTGTAAGTACTTATAAAATAATTATATTAAACTTAAAGCCTGATTAAGATCCTAAATAAGGTCATATGCATCCTCAAAGTCTTAAATACTTGCTGCCTGTCTTTCTTCTAGTGCAGTAATAGACCCATAATTAGCTAGAAGATAAATGAAAATTTTTGAGCACTTCTTTATTGGAGTGCTTTTTTGTGTAAAAAAGATAAATCTTTTTTCATGTGAACTATACCATGATATATTTTTACCATGTGATTTTGATAGTAGTGTGGTAATTTAAAATATAAAATGTGGTTAATATTGATGTGCATAATTTTAGAAAGGGAAATTTGTATTTTTTTGTAATAAATGGTATAATATATAAAACAGTTAAAGTTCCGGTGAGAGTTTAAGATAGTAAACTAAAAAGTAATAATATTTATAATTTGTAGGCAGGTTAATATGACAAAAATTGTAGCAATTTTAGAAGAGGTTGAAAATATTTCGGTTATTAAAGCTATCAGGAGCGGGTTGGTTACAGTCATACCCGTTCTTTTTGTAGGGTCATTTTCTCTTGTCTTAAGAAGTTTACCCATCAGTATGTACCAGCAGTTCATTTCTACGTTTTTTGATGGTGTACTTTTAAAATTTTTTAGCATTATTTATAATGCAACTTTTGGAATGCTATCTGCATATATGACGGTGGCAATAAGCGTTAGTTATGCAAAGCTAAAGATGGACAGGGCATCTAATATGTTTGGTATGGCTATAACTGCTATAGCATGCTTTTTTATTTTAACAGGTGTATCCGAAGAGGGGCTGGCACAGGGTTTTTTTGGTGCTAAGGGTATGCTGGCATCTATTTTCTCATCAGTAGTCACATCGGTTATGTATTCAAAAATATCAACGAGAATCAAGAGGAATGTTAAATTTTTTGCAGATGGAGCGGATTTGGAGTTTAATAGTGCAATATCGGTTATGCTTCCATTTGCAATAGTAGTCGGTGTGTTTGCCTTATTCAACCTTTTTATTGTAAGCATGTTTAAAGTTTCTGGGTCTCAAGAACTGATTGTAGAAGGTGTCTCGTGGATTTTTATGAAACTTGGGGTATCATTTATAAGCGGGTTTTTATTTGTATTTATTTCAAGCTTACTTTGGTTTTTGGGTATACATGGAAGCAATGTTCTGGAGGGTGTTATGGAACAACTGTTTACACCAGGCATTGAAATAAATGAAATGGCAGTAGTGTTAGGAAATGTTCCCACTGAAATTTTAACAAAGGGATTTTTTGATGTATTTGTTCTTATTGGCGGTTGCGGTGCATCGCTATGTTTGCTTGTGGCAATTTTTCTTTTTGGAAAACTTAGAAGTAACAAGGGTCTGGGAAAAATGGCAGCGATACCTATGCTTTTTAATATCAATGAACTTATGGTTTTTGGTCTTCCCATTATATTTAATCCTATAATGTTTATTCCGTTTGTACTGACGCCTGTGGTTTTGTTTCTTACAACATACACAGCCATGGCAACAGGAATTGTGCCAGTAACAACTAATTCTGTGGAATGGACAACACCCGTTATTCTAGGTGGATATATGGCTACAGGATCGGTGAAAGGAAGTTTGCTACAAATTTTTAATTTACTGGTTGGCGTACTTATATACAGACCTTTTGTGAAAATATACGAGGGTGAAAAAATTAATAGCGCTACAAATACAATAGTGGAATTGGTAGATGCACTGAAAGAAAGCGAATTGTGCGGACAATCTATAGTGCTTACAGAGCTTATGGACAATAGAGGGACTATTGCAAAGATGCTTGCTATGGACCTAAAGTATGCAATTGGAACTGAAGAATTAATGCTATATTATCAGCCGCAGTACAATAACAAAGGAAAGTGTATTGGCGCAGAGGCACTTTTAAGATGGAAACACAATGAATTTGGAATGATGTATCCACCACTTGCAATACAGCTTGCTCAGGAAATGGGGTTTTTAAGTTTATTAGAAAAACATGTTGTTACAAAGGCTGTTGATGATATTGTGTTTCTTAAAAATCAAAATCTCAGGCAAATAAAAATTGGCGTAAATGTATCTGGACGAACTATTCAGACAGATGACTTTGAACTGTTTTTGAAGGAAAAATTTAGGATTGGAGAACTTAAAAAAGGAGATATATGTGTTGAGGTTACAGAACAGTTGGCATTAAAAAATAATAGTGACACTGAAGAAAGGCTTGGGCGAATCAGAGAAATTGGCTATTTAATGGCAATTGATGACTTTTCTATGGGACACACATCTTTAAAATACTTACAGGAAAATCAGTTTGATGTTGTTAAGTTGGACGGGTCGTTGGTTATGGGAATGAATGATAATTCAAGGTGCAAGGACATTATTTCATCTATTATATACCTTTCAAAGGGGCTTGGCTTTAAAGTTGTGGCGGAATATGTTGAAACGGAAATGCAGCGCAGTGAGTTGGAAAGAATGGGTTGCGTGATGTACCAAGGATATTTATATAGTGAGGCAATACCGTTGGAAAAATTTATTAAACGCCTTAAAGAGGAGGGGTATAACAGTTTATTTTAGCTGATAAACTTTTTGTACATACTAGGCATAGCATTGAAATCTTTATACAAGTAGACCTGTTTAAATTTGGGCAGGTCTATTTGATTTTTATACAATTATGCTATATAATGCTGTAATATGTAAATATTATTAATAGGGGGCAATATTTTGAAAAAAATAGCGGCAATAGCCTTTACAGCCATTGGGTTAACTACGCTTTTTATGTTTAACAGTACAGTTTTTGCCTATAATCTGCCTGAAAACATAAGGGTTGGGCTTGAGTATAAATATAAAGAGGTAGACACTGTTCCTGTTTCCAATAGCAAAATAGAAATAGGGATTGAAAATAATGATGAGTTTTACTGCGAAGCTGAAATAAGTGGTAATGGTGGATTTGCCGTATCTATGCCATCAGGCAAAACGGTAGATGCCAATGAATTTTATGGTAATTATGAGGATGCAATTGACGCTAGTGAAGATTTAAGCAATATGTGGGGTTATGATGCAGTGCCGGCTTACGTAGGTGAAAAGCTTTGGGGCATTTATATTTGTGGTGTGGCAGACGGTGAGGCAAAATATGTGGCGGATGACGTTACGGGCTCGGTAATTGCCACAACTTCAAACTTAATGATTTTGAAGGACGGAAGCAGTGTTATTATGGCATTCAACGAAATTAACCCACAGATTGCACCTGTTGGAAGCACCGAGACGGTAACGCTTAATGACAGAAGCTACCGTGGCGTTATTGAGTTTGGACGATACAATGGAAACAAAATTACAGCAGTGAACGTGGTTGCGTTGGATGATTATCTTTATGGAGTTGTTCCGTCAGAAATGCCCTCCAGTTGGGAGAAAGAGGCACTTAAAGCACAGGCGGTTGCAGCAAGAAGCTATGCAGTTACAAGTATGGGAGTGTATGCTAAAAATGGATATGATGTGTGCGATAATACATCCAGTCAGGTATACATGGGCTATGGACAGGAAAAGCCATCTACCAACTTGGCGGTGGATGAAACTAGCGGCATTGCGGCATATTATAATGGGCAGCCAATAAATGCGGTTTTCTGCTCTAGCAGTGGAGGTTCAACTGATGATGCAGGAAATGTATGGGCATATGATATTGCCTACCTTAAAGCTGTGCCAGAAATAAATGAAGATGGAGTTTCAACATGGACAAGAACCTTTACTGCCGACCAGATGAAAACAATACTGTCAGGTAAAGGTATAAATATAGGTACAATTAAGAATATGGAGATAACGTCAGTTGGCGCATATGGGCGTGTTCAAGCAGTTACTATAACAGGCAGCAGTGGCACAAAGGTGCTTACTAAGGAGGAAACACGAACAATTTTTAACGGTACAACAGAGGGAAGTTTAAAAAGCAGAATGTATACAATTAATGGAAAAGGCGGAGCAAACATTACAAGCACCACAACAACTAAAAGTGCAACAGTGTCAGCGCAAAACAATACTTCCGTAACTAAAATAAATCTTGAAAATTCTTATATACTTGGAAGTGATGGTAATAGTATTTTTGGTAGCAAAATTTCTGACCCATATGCAATTGCAGGCGGAAATGAAGTGTCGGCCATTGAAACAACTACAACTACTACAACAAACAATTCAAATACGTTCTCTGGATCGGTTTCAGCGGGTACGTTTGTATTTACAGGCAAGGGTTTTGGTCATGGCGTTGGAATGAGCCAGTATGGTGCAAACGGTATGGCGAAACAGGGTTATACATATGATGAGATATTGAAACATTATTATACAGGAATAACAGTGGAATAGAGTGGAGAAAAACAATGAAAACATCAGATTTTAATTTTGATTTACCCCAAGAACTTATAGCACAGGAGCCTTTAAAGGACAGAGCGTCATCAAGGCTTCTAGTAATGGATAATGAAACTGGAGAAATTGAGCACAAACATTTTAGAGATATTAAGGGTTATTTAAGGGCTGGGGACTGCCTTGTAATAAACAATACAAAGGTTTTGCCTGCAAGGCTGATTGGAGAAAGAAAAAACACAGGTGCAAGAGTAGAGGTGCTTTTACTTACCCGAAAAGAAATTGATACGTGGGAGGTTTTAGTTTTCCCGGGGAAAAAAGCCCGTGAGGGTGACAGAATTGTTTTTGGGGGCGGAAAATTAGAGGCAGAGGTACTTGAGATAATTGAGGGCGGAAACAGAATTGTAAAATTCACTTTTGACGGTGTTTTTGAAAACGTGTTGGATGAGCTTGGAGAAATGCCTCTTCCACCTTATATTACCCATAAATTGGAGGACAAAAACAGGTATCAAACGGTGTATGCCCAACATGACGGTTCTGCGGCCGCACCTACTGCAGGGCTTCATTTTACACCTGAGTTGATGAAAGAAATTGAAGAAATGGGAGTGAAAATTGCCCATGTAACACTTCATGTTGGTCTTGGTACATTTCGCCCAGTTAAGGTTGACGATGTAACAAACCACGAGATGCACAGCGAATATTATGTGGTTGAACAGGAGCAGGCAGATATTATAAATACAACAAAACAGTCTGGTGGACGTATTATTTCTGTTGGTACAACCTCTACTAGAACTCTTGAATCTGTAACAGATGATGATGGTGTTGTTCATGCAAAAAGTGGTTGGACAAAAATATTTATTTATCCTGGATATAAGTTCAAAGCTATAGATTGTCTTATAACTAACTTTCATTTGCCCGAAAGTACGCTTATAATGCTTGTTTCGGCCTTGGCGGGCAAAGAAAACGTTTTAAATGCATACAAGATTGCAGTAGAAGAGAAATATAGATTTTTCAGTTTTGGAGACGCTATGTTTCTTACGGATAAATAGAAATAATAAATTAAAAGATTGGTGGTTTTATGGAAGCATACTCTGGTTTTGCAGAGGTTTATGATCGGTTTATGAACAATATCAACTATGATGAGTGGGTAGTATACCTTCATAGGCTATGGGAAAAGCTGAATATTGACCCTAAGCTTATTGCTGAGCTTGGGTGTGGAACGGGCAATATTACAGGCAGACTGGCAAAAGAAGGCAGAGAAATGATTGGTATAGACCTTTCAGATGAAATGCTTTCAGTTGCAAAGCAGAAAGCCGAAGAAGAAGGTTTGGATATTTTGTATCTTTGCCAGGATATGTGTGAATTTGAACTTTATGGTACAGTGGATGTGGTGCTTAGCCTTTGCGACAGCATTAATTACATTACTGAAAAAGAGGACTTGGCAGAGGTTTTTAAACTGGTAAATAACTACCTTGAGCCTAAAGGATATTTTATATTTGACCTTAACACCGAGCATAAGTTTAAAAACGTGCTGGCAGAAAATACATTTGGTGAAACTGATGAGGATGCGGCATATATATGGCAAAATTGCTATGACGAGGAAGAAAAGATAAACGAATATTACGTTAATTTTTTTGTTGCCGACAAAAATGGAAAATATGATAGAATTGAAGAATGTCACTATGAAAGGGCATATTCTATTGAAGAAATAAAAGAATTTATTGAAGAAAGTAAAATGAAGTTTGTTGCTGCATATGATGCATTTACATTTGATGCACCAAGGCAGGATAGCGAGAGAATATATATAATTGCGCAAGAATGTGGCAAGTAGCATCTAGGAGGGTTTTTAAGTGGAAGATTATATTTTGAGAGCAACAGCAGCAAATGGAGCTATACGTGCCTTTGTTGCTACAAGCAAAAATACAGTAGAAACAGCAAGAAAATTTCATAACACAACACCAGTAGCTACAGCGGCATTAGGTAGGTTATTAACAGCTGCAGCAATTATTGGCACAACCCTTAAAAATGAAAAAGACTTAATAACATTGCAAATTAGGTGTGAAGGTGAAATACAGGGAATAATTGCCACAAGTGATAGCAAGGGAAGGGTAAAGGGGTATGCCTTTAATCCGGAATGCAGTTTTACAGAGCAGTACCCAGGAAAGTTGGATGTTGGTGCGGCAGTTGGTGCAGGCACACTTACAGTAATTAAAGACATTGGTTTAAAAGAACCTTACGCAGGGCAAATTGAGCTTATAAGTGGAGAAATTGCCGAAGATTTAACCTATTACTATGCAAAAAGTGAGCAGACTCCATCAGCAATTGGGTTGGGTGTGCTTATTGATACAGACACAACCGTAAGGCAGGCCGGTGGTTTTATAATTCAGCTTATGCCAGATGCACCTGAAAGTGTTATAGATGCACTTGAGCAAAATATAGCAAGAACACCATATATTACAGACCTTATGGATATGGGTAAAACAGCCGAAGAAATTTTGGATATACTTTTGGGCAATTTAGGCGTGGAGATTACGGACAAAATGCCAATGGACTTTTATTGTAATTGCACAAGAGAGCGTGTTGAAAAAGCACTGATATCCATTGGAGCAAAAGAACTTACAAAAATTATTGAAGAGGATAAAAAAGCGAATCTTAAATGCCATTTCTGCAATACAGACTATGATTTTAATGAAAATGACCTGAAGAAGCTTCTTGCAGAAGCAACCGAAAGGTAACGGGTGAGGGCTATTGAAAAGGGACTTTGCCTTTGCTGTAAAGGCTATCATTATAAAAGAAGACCGATTTCTTGTACTGCATCGTTCACCAGAGGAGATAGAAAGCAGTATGCTTAATAAGCGTGAGGCATGGGACTTGCCAGGAGGCGGAGTACGTTTTTTTGAAACAGCAGAAAGAGCATTGTTCCGTGAGGTTAAGGAGGAAACATCTATCAAGGTGAGGCTTATAAAACTTATGAGCGCATATGATGCCATGCGTACAACCCTTCACCTTGTTATACTTACCTACATATGCCAGTATACAGATGGTGAGGTTGCCCTAAGCAATGAACATGACAGATTTTACTGGCTTACCATAGAGGAAATGCGTGAAATGAACCTGCCACACTGGATGATACGGGATTTTAAGGATGCGGCAGATGAAGTTGATGTATATAAGAGCTTGGGAAAAATTTAACAGGAAAATTTTAAATTAACAAAAACGCCCACAAGGGTTTCTCCCTGTACCATCTAAAACCGCATAAATATGCGGTTTTAATAAAAGTTTTGGTCTTGCTTTTTTCAAAAAGCAAGTGGGTTTGGGCAACGCCCAAGGTTTTTGACTCAGAATTTACACTTTGTCGGTATGCTGGAAATTACTTTTGTCCTTAGAGAAGGTACTTCCCTTTGCAACTCTTATCTCATTATTCATAAGAATACATCGTTTTATAGAAGCGGAACCGAATTTTTTGTTAATTGTGTCTATAGTAGCCTCGGCTTTACGTTGTTTATCACGATTTTCTTCTGTAAAGGACAATTGATAAAAGCAATCGTTTGTTAGCTTATCAGCAGAAACACCAAGGTGACGCAAAGGTTCTTTTTTCCACATGGCATCAAAAATGTTTGTGGCGGTACAATAGATGGTATTGGTACAGTCAGTTGACCCATTTAGCTGTTTTTGGTGTGAATACACCTTAAATTCATTTGTTTTAACTGTTACGGAAATGCTGTTGGTAAACTGCCCATGATAGCGTAGTCGTTTGCCTACGTTTTCGCAAAGAGCAAGTAAAACTTTATGGGCATCTTCTTTTTTAAACACATCTTTTGGCGTGGTAGTAGAGTTACTTATACTTTTATAAGTATGTTTGTGGCCAAATGGTGCTATAATTTCATCGGCTATGCCATTGGCATAATTTTTAAGTGTTTGTGCATAGCTTTTAAATTCTCTCTCTAATATAGCATAGTCGTAATTTGCAAGCTGACCTACTGTATATATACCAAGACGATTAAGATGTGGTGCAGTGCTTCTGCCTACCATAAAAAGTTCGCCTACAGGCAGTGGCCAAAGCTTTTCTTCAATTTCGTGGTGGTAGATGGATATTACCTTATCTGGTTTTTCAAGCTCACCCGCCATTTTTGCCAATAGTTTATTTGGTCCTATTCCTATATTTACAGTAAAGCCAAGTTCGGTTTTTATACGTTCTTTTATTTTATATGCCGCTTCTTCAGGTGCGCCAAAAAGCTTTTCCATACCTGTATAATCCAAAAAGCATTCATCTATGCTAAATATTTCCAATCGGTCGGAATAATTTGCAAGCAGATTAAAAAGCTTATTTGAACAACTACTGTAAAGTTGAAAATCTGGTTGAATAATAATTAAGGATGGGCATTTTTTTAAAGCTGACACCATTGGCTCTCCTGTGACAACGCCAAAATTTTTTGCGGGAATACTTTTTGCCAATATAATTCCACGGCGAGAGTTACTGTCACCACCAATAGCCGATGGTACTGTTCGAAGGTCAAGGGTTTCACCTTTTTTCATAAGAGAGGCAGTGCTCCAGCTTAAAAAAGCACTGTTTACATCAATATGAAAAATTGTTTTGTTCAATATTACTCACCTCCATACAAAAATTATAACACAAACGTATGTTCGTGTAAAGTGAAAATGCTTGCTACTTATCGGATTTTATAATATAATACTTTTTATTAATATTAACCCGAAAGGATGATAGAAGTGAGTAATCCAATAGTAACTATTAAAATTAACGGCGAGGACACCATAAAGATAGAGTTATATCCAGAAGTTGCGCCAAATACAGTCAACAACTTTATTTCACTTGTAAACAAAGGCTACTACAATAACCTTGGTTTTCACAGAATTATTAAAGGCTTTATGATTCAGGGAGGATGTCCTGAAGGAACAGGTATGGGCGGCCCAGGATACATGATTAAAGGCGAGTTTTCCCAGAATCGTTTTGAAAATGACCTTAAGCATGAACCAGGTGTTATATCCATGGCAAGAAGTATGCGTCCAGATTCAGCAGGAAGCCAGTTCTTCATTATGCATAAAGATGCACCACATCTGGATGGGGCATATGCTGCCTTTGGCAAAGTTACGGAGGGTATGGATGTTGTAGACAAGCTTGCAAGTGTTAAAACAAGCAGAGGCGATGTTCCTGTTGAACCACAAATTATGACTGAAGTTACAGTAGAAACATTTGGTGTGGAATATCCACAGCCAGCAACTATGTAAATTTAATAATAAAGCCGGATTATCAAAACAAATAAGCTTTGAGAATCCGGCTTGTATTAAATTGCTGAGATTATGGAAACGTTAATTAATGTAATCAAAGATAGCGTTTCCTTAGATAACTCCGCCAACGTTCATAAATGACTTACAATCTGTACACTGATCCTGAGTTGGATTATACTCGTGTGTACCAACTGTGATTGAGTCTAATGAGCAGTAATTTTGGCCTTGGCAGTGATGTGAACATTGCTGTACAGTACATTTGATAGCCATATTTGCTGATTCTTTATTATTCATTGTAAAACCTCCTTTCGTTGGGATAATAGTATTGTACCCATTAAGGAGAAATTTATTTTTAAAACTCGGAGGAAAATATAATGGAAAAATCTAAGGTATATTTTACCAATTTAAGGGCTAAACCTGGTGAAAACCTTCTACAAAAGTTGGAAAAATTAATTAAAACAGCTGGTATTGGAGAAATTGATTTTAATAAAAAGTTTACTGCCATAAAAATTCATTTTGGCGAGCCTGGAAACCTTGCATATCTTAGACCCAACTATGCAAAAACAGTTGCTGACGTTATTAAAAGCTTTGGAGGCAAGGTGTTTTTAACCGACTGCAATACCCTTTATGTTGGCAGAAGAAAAGACGGTATAGAGCATATGGAGGCGGCTTACGAAAATGGCTACAATCCATTTACAACAGGATGTCACGTTGTTATTGCCGATGGCATTAAAGGTACAAACGAAACAATAGTGCCTATTAACGGCGAATATGTTAAAAACGCAAAAATTGGTGCGGCTGTTATGGATGCAGATATTATTATATCCCTAAGCCACTTTAAGGGACACGAGCAGGCAGGTTTTGGCGGTGCAATTAAAAACCTTGGTATGGGCTGTGGAAGCCGTGCAGGCAAGATGGAAATGCACTCTGACGGGAAGCCTTTTATTGCAGCTAAGCGTTGTGTTGGCTGTGGAAAATGTGCAAAAATCTGTGCTCATGATGCAATAACATTTACAGATAAAAAAGCGTCAATAAATTTAGAAAAATGTGTTGGCTGTGGCAGATGTATTGGCGTTTGTGCCTTTGATGCAGTTAAACCAGATTACAAAGTGTCTATGGATAGTTTTAACTGCAAAATGGCAGAGTATGCATATGCGGTAGTAAAAGACAGACCTCACTTCCACATTAGTTTGCTTATAGATGTATCTCCATTTTGCGATTGCCATGCAGAAAATGATATGCCGCTTATACCAGACGTTGGTATGTTTGCTTCATTTGACCCTGTTGCCATTGATATGGCATGTGCAGATATGGCTAACAAGCAGCCTATTATACATGGATGCGCCCTTGGGGAAAATTGTAACCATGACCTTAATGACCATTTTGAGCATATGCACCCAACTACCAATTGGCGTGGATGCCTTGAACATGCACAAAAGATTGGTGTGGGTTCTATGGATTATGAACTTATAGAAATTTAACAAGAATTTTATGGACATATGTTCTCTTTAAAAAGGGGATATGTGTCCTTTTTAGTTTAGACTTTATTAATAAACAGAAGTTAAATGTATTTTTTGTAAGTTTTTGCTAAAAATAAACTTTTTTTACTTGTAAAGAAGGAAACTTGTGCTAGTTATAGAATAATAAATAACATAGGTGGTGACGTTTTAGTCAAAGCCTTGGGTTATAAACATTCAAATTTGTACCAAATATATAATATTGGAGGTAGACTTATGAAAACTTATGCGACAGGTGAAGTAAGAAACATTGTGATTTTGGGTCACAGTGGCTGTGGAAAGACAAGTGTTACAGAATCTGCACTTTATTTTTCAGGTGCAACAAAGAGGTTTGGTAAGGTTTCCGACGGAAATACCACCAGCGATTATGACCCAGAGGAGATAAAAAGAGGCGTTTCTATTCAGTCCTCTATTGTTCCCGTTGAATGGATGAACACAAAAATTAATTTTATTGATACGCCAGGTTATTTTGATTTTGTTGGTGAGGTTAAGGCTGCAATTGCGGTGGCAGACGCTGCACTTATTGTTGTTTCGGGCAAGTCCGGCCCAGAGGTTGGAACTGAAAAAGCATGGGACTACTGTGAAGAAATTGCTATGCCAAGGGCGATTTTTGTTAACCAGATGGATGATGAAAATGCCGACTTTAATACTGTATTAGGTCAAATGCGTAAAAAATTTGGCAAAGCGATTGCTCCTTTCCAAATTCCACTGCGTGATGATAATGGAAAATTTGTTGGCTTTATAAATTGTATAGAAAGAGAAGCACGTATTATTCAAGACAGCAAGGCTGGAAAAATACTTGTTGAGGCAGAAGTGCCGGAAATTATGGCTGGTGAAGTTGAAAGCCTTAGAAGTATGCTTATTGAAGCGGCGGCAGAGGCAGACGATGAGCTTCTTGAAAAATATTTTAATGGGGAAGAAATTACTGAAGAAGAAATTTACAGAGGTCTTAATGCCGGAATTTTAAGCAGTGCTGTTGCACCTGTGCTTTGCGGTGCGGTAACACTTGGTTACGGTATCAAGGTGCTTATGAATTCTATTGTTAAATATATGCCGGCTTCAAATTTATGCAGACCTGTGGTTGAATGTGAAGATTTAAAAACAGGTGAAACAATTAAAAGAAGAAATTCGCCAGAGGATCATTTTTCTGCGTTTGTATTTAAAACAATTGCAGACCCCTATGTTGGCAGACTTAATATTTTTAAAGTAATGAGCGGAAAGCTTACAAAAGATAAAACGATATATAATCCTGCTAAGGATACTTTTGAAAAAGTGACACACATTTATGTTGTAAAAGGCAAAGAGCAAATTGAAGTTGACCAGTTGCAATCTGGCGATATAGGAGCCCTTGCAAAACTTACAAATACCTCTACACAGGATACTCTTTGTTCTAAAGAATTTCCAGTAATTCTTCCAAAAATTATTTTTCCAGAGTCTGTGCATTCTATGGCAATTGAACCAAAAGGTAAAGGTGACGAGGACAAGATTTCTGCAGCACTTACAAAGCTTAGGGAGGAAGACCCTACAATTAAAACAGAGGTTAATACAGAAACTAAGCAGTCCCTTGTTTATGGAATTGGTGAACAGCATTTGGAAATACTTTTGGATAAGCTTAAAGGAAAATATAAAATTGAAGCATTGCTTAATGAGCCAATCATTCCGTTTAGAGAAATGATTAAAGCAAAGATTGAAATAAGAGGAAAATACAAAAAGCAGTCTGGAGGACATGGGCAGTTTGGTGATGTACTTATGGTTTTTGAACCATCGGGAGACCTTACAAAGCAGTATGTTTTTGAGGAGAAGATTTTCGGCGGTTCTGTACCAAGGCAGTATTTCCCTGCTGTTGAAAAGGGAATTCAGGAATGTATTAACCATGGCGTTTTGGCACACTATCCTGTTGTTGGCCTAAAGGCTACACTTATTGATGGCAGTTACCACCCAGTAGACTCCAGCGAAATGGCATTTAAAATGGCTACATCTGTGGCATTTAAAGAGGGTCTTCTACAGGCTAAGCCTACCATACTTGAGCCTATTGCACATGTAGAGGTACTTGTGCCTGAAAAATACATGGGCGATATTATGGGGGATGTAAACAAGAGAAGAGGCCGTATTCTTAAGATGGACCCAGAGGGCAAAAATATGAGAATTTCCGCCGAAGTGCCTATGAGCGAAATGTTTAAATATTGTACAGACCTTAGGTCTATGACGCAGAGCCGTGGTGAGTATAAATATTACTTTGAAAGATATGAAGAAGCACCAATGGAAATTCAGAAAGTGGTAATTGAAAAGAGAAAGAAAGAAGCAGAAAAATAAAAAATATATTAAATTAACAGGATAGATTTTTTCCCGATTTGCGTAGACTATAATTTGTAGTCCATACAAATCGGGATTTTTTGCCTTAATTGACAAAGTGATTTTAAAAGTGTATATTCAATAAAAACAGAGATATAAGGTGATTATTATGTATAAATTGGCTGTTACAGACATTGATGGTACACTTGTAGATAGCAGTGGAAATATATCGCAAAAAACATTAGATACAATAAAAAAGGTTACAGATAAAGGCATTCCCTTTACGATTTGCACAGGACGAAACATAACTAAAGCTATGCCTATAGCCAAAAAACTTGGGTTAAAAGTACCCTTTGTTTGTATTGACGGAATACTTATATACGACCCCGTTATGGGCAAGCCTGTTCTTGATATGAGTATGAGCCAGGAAAATGTGAAAAAAATAGTTGACTTGGGTGCTGAACGAAACACGTTTATTGAGGTTTCCGACGGTTACAGATATTACAAATATTTGCCAACAAAGGCACACCGAAAGTACGATTGTTTTAATAAACATAACTTTTCAGGCAGACTTAAAAGCTATATGGGTGGCATAAGATATGTGAACAGCCCCGATGAACTGTGCAGGGTGAAAGGGCCAATTTACCAAGTGGTTATTGGGGCAGAGGACGAAATAACCCGGGAAATAACTTCGATAGTGAGGAATCAAGGCTACGAAAGTATTGAAGTACGTGACCTTTTATGGAAGGAATTTTTGTTTATAAATCATCAAGGGATGGGCAAGGCACGAGGAGTTAAACTGCTGTGCGAGTATTTCAAAATATCGCCAGAGGAAGTTATTGCTTTTGGGGATGAAAGAAATGACATAGACATGCTAGAACTTGTAGGTATGGGCGTTGCTATGGATAATGCAGATGAAAGCGTGAAAGCAGTGGCAGATTACGTAACTCTTTCCAACGATAATGATGGTGTGGCAGAGGCACTTTCTAAGTTTTTTCTTTAAAAGGAGCGTATATGGATTTATTTGAATATAACCGACAAAAAAATATGAAAACAGAAGCGCCTCTTGCGGCAAGGCTAAGACCTACTACGTTGGAGGAATTTGTTGGTCAACAGCATATTATCGGTAAGGATAAATTGCTTTACCGTGCCATAAAAGCAGACCAGTTGAATTCCATAATATTGTATGGCCCACCTGGAACAGGAAAAACAACGCTGGCAAAAATAATAGCCAACACAACTAAGCGTGATTTTGTGCAGATAAACGCAACAACATCAGGCATAAAAGATATTAAAGAGGTTGTTGAAGAAGCAAAGATACGCATGGGAATGAGTGGAGGCAAAACCATACTATTTATAGACGAGATACATCGTTTTAATAAAACACAGCAAGATGCTCTTTTACCTCATGTGGAGGAGGGAACGGTAATACTTATTGGTGCTACCACTGAAAATCCATATTTTGAAGTGAATAAGGCTTTGGTTAGCAGAAGTATCGTTTTTGAGCTGAAGCAGTTGGAAAGCGGCGATATAGAAAAACTGATTTTACGTGCTGTTACCGATGCGGATAAGGGATACGGATATTTTGATATAAAGGCAGAGGACAAAGCTGTAAAGTTTTTAGCAGACGTTGCAAATGGAGATGCAAGGGCGGCACTGAATGCAATAGAGCTTGCGGTGCTTACCACGGATAAGGATGACAAGGGTGTTATAAACATTACCATTGAGGTGGCACAGGAGTGTATACAAAAACGTGCCCTTAACTATGAAAAAAATGGGGACAATCACTATGATACCATATCAGCATTTATTAAAAGTATGCGAGGTTCAGACCCTGATGCGGCTTTATATTATTTGGCAAAGATGATTTATGCAGGGGAAGACCCTAAATTTATTGCAAGGCGTGTTGTTATTTGTGCTTCGGAGGACGTTGGCAATGCCGACCCGCATGCCTTGCAGGTGGCAGTGTCTGCAGCGGAAGCAATTAATTTTATTGGTATGCCAGAAGGCAGAATTATACTGGCACAGGCAGTTACATATATAGCTTGTGCGCCTAAAAGCAATGCGGCCTATGTGGGCATAGACATGGCACTGAGTGATGTGCGCAACATTAAAATAAAAACTGTGCCAAATCATTTGAAAGATGCCCACTACAGTGGGGCAAAGGATTTGGGACACGGAATAGGCTATAAGTATGCCCATGACTACGATGGACATTATGTAAAACAGCAATACTTGCCAGATGAGCTGAAGGACAAAATATACTATGCTCCTACTGAAAATGGTGTTGAAAAACGAATAAAAGAATCCCTTAAAAGATTAAGGGGAGAATAGTTACGTTATGTAATCAAAAGATTAATGTAAATATAATTGCAGAAATTATGGCTGAAAGCAAAGCATTAAATATTTGTGTAGCGTAGTACACAGGCATATTTATTGGTACATCTTGAAGAATACCTGTAATTTGAAGCTGGATGGATGCACCTCCGAAGCTTAATATAAATGACGCTAAAATAGTTTTTGTAAACATATTAAGGGGTGCACTGGATAGTGTGCTTATACCAGTAGTCATTTCTAGCAAGCCTGCAACCAAACTGGTTGTGATACTGGCGTTAGAGGACAAAATATGAGTAATGTAAAGAATTTTTACTAGTATCCCAAAAAGGACTATGTATCCTCCAATTACAACAAGGGTGTTTGCGGCAGAAGAAATGCTGTTGCCTAAAAGTGCACCTATGGGTTGAGGTTTATTTTTTCTCATAGCAAGCAAGCGGTTAGTATAGAGTACCGGTTTTTTATTTAAGTGACCTATAAAAATTCCACATATTATATTAGATAGAATTGTTGATAAAAGCAATACGTAGCCTATTTCTTTGCTTTTAAGTAGCAATGAGCCAGCAGTTACAGTAATAAAAATTGGGCCTGCATTATTGCAAAAAGATAAAATGCACTGCGCTTCATTGACTGTTATAAGCTTTTTTTCATATAAATCAGCAGTGACCTTTGCCCCGGCAGGGTATCCTGCTAAAAGCCCCATAATTAGGGCAAAGCCACCACATCCGTTTACACGAAAAAGCTTTCCTACAAAAAAATTAAGTTTTTCCCCAATAGCTTGGGCAAAGCCTATTTCTGTAAGTATATTTATGCCAACTGCAAAGGGGAAAAGCGTTGGTAATACACCTGTATACCATAAACAAAGGCTTTTATTTGCAGATTTAATTAGAGGCGACGGATATATTATAAAAAAAACAAAGCACGTAAACACAACAATAGTTAGAGCAATTTTTTTTGAGCGCATAATTTCATTCCTTAACCTGGGTTAAAACATTATATGCGGCATTTTTATACTATAACCATAGGTGTTGTGTATTCTTTATTGACATTGCGATGCTTTTGACTTGGGGATGCCATATAATAAAGGTCTGTGGCTTTTTTTTCAAGATTAAAAAGGTGTTTTCCGTTTTCGTCTAGGTTGTTTTCGTCCCTTTTTACGTTAGTAATTACAGGTATGGAGGCTTTTTCAATTAATGATTTAAGAAGATGTTGCCTGTCTTTACGGAAACCAAGTACCCTTATATATGGGCAATAGCCATTTTGCTGATATTGTTTTATCGTGTTAGTTTCAATATCAAGCAGAATATGGAGTAGCCCACGCTGTAAAGTGGTGTGAGAATAGCGTTTTGTTTTAACAAAATCAAGTATATCATTAATGCTGTAGCAGGTGGCAAGGCTTTTTAAAATTCTGTTTTCTAAGCCCTCGTTGATATCAAGTATTTTGCTTAATTCTTTTGGTGATTTACTTCGCAGGCAGTAGTTCAGCTGTGTGGAAAAGCTGTTTAAGTATATTGGGGCAGACCCGTTTTGTACGGTGTGGGTGAACATTTGTTGTGCATTTTTAGGCATAGCGGAGGCCAAAATTTCCATATCTCCATTTGCAACGGCTTTTCTTAAGGCCGACGCTGAAGGATAAGCGGAGGCAGTGTTTGTGGAATTATAACCCTCACCAATGCGCTTAACAGTAACAGGCATGATAGATGAATTAAGGTCGTAAAGTGCCTTAAGGTATTCTATTGCCAAAATATTGTTGGAGGATGAAATAAAGCTGTGTGATTTTTCAGTTATTTCTTCCAGAGCAGTTTGTCTTGCTACTGCATAAGTAAGACCATTTTCAAGGTTATTTTTTATAGCGGTCGATAACTGTGTAGATTCGTTTAAAAGGATTTTTGCAGTTTCTTTTAATTGTGAAAGACTACCCATCTCGCTGCCAAAGGAAAGAAAATCAACAATTCCCGTGTCATTAAGCAGTTTGACGGCACTGTGGGCAAAGTACTGAGCACCAGCGGTGGAAAATAGCACTGGAAGTTCTATGACAATAGATGCACCGTTAAGAAGAGCACTGCGGGTTCTGGTCCATTTATCAACAATCGCTGGCTCTCCACGCTGAACAAAATTACCGCTTAAAGCCACAATAATATCGTCACAGCCTGTAATGCGCATGGTTTCTTCAATATGGTATTTATGCCCGTTATGGAATGGATTATATTCTGCAACGATTCCTGCTGTATTCATAAGTTCACCTCGAAAAATTGTATTTTAGCATAATTATAGCAGATTTTTGGCAAATGTAGTAAATAATT